>CAYYNF010000024.1:0-18137 GCA_964472695.1 uncultured Flavobacteriaceae bacterium | reverse complement strand
CAGTCCCTATTGGCTTTTTGTTGAGATAAACTATTGCGTGTTCTGAAGTTTTGTCCAAACCGTCTATTTCTCTTTTAGGAGACACACTCTGTCCTTTGATAAATACTTCTTCTCGAATTTTTAATGCTTTCTCAATTTCTGTTTGTTTTTCTGCAATTTTTATGTCTATAATTTTTTTGCTCATAAAGGTCAGGTTTTTAGATAACTCCCAATTGTATTAACAATATTAGTGTTTTGCTCCTTGTAAAACAAGCGTGTTATTCTTTTGAATTCAGTTTTTTAAACTTAATGGGTTGTATCTTATAGAGTTAAGTGGTGTGTTGTTTATGCTTCATAGAGGCTGAAACACAATCTCTTGTTCTTGGTGTTTCTGAATCTAAATCTTTATAAGTGTGTTTAGGGGAAGAGAGTTCATTTTTTTTAGTAACTTAATACAAGTTAAACATAAGTAATTTATGGCTGTTATTTCCAATTATGGAATAGATCATTATACCTTGATTGTTCCTAATGCTAAGAAAGTAAGTGACTTTCATCAGTGTGTTCTCGACTACAAGTTTATTAACAAAATATTAGTTAATACAGGTGTTGTACCCCAAGGGAAACACGATATGTTGAATTATGTATTGTCTTGGTCTTTTCAGAGGAAAGGAGTGATGGTAGTTACCGAAGGCCTTACTGAAAATTCTATCTTTACTAAGTTCATGAAGAAATATGGTCAAGGCATTCATCATATTGCTTTTGAAGTGGATAACATTTATGAAGTATTTGAACACTTGAAACAACATGATATCGAGTTAACCTCAGATCATTTGTTACACGACCCTATATCTGGATTAAAACAGTTTTTTATATCTAATATTTATTTGGGGATTTTTATAGAGCTTATCGAGCGTAAGAGTCTAACAGAAAGTATTCCTAAAGCTTCTCAATTAGGTTTTTTCAAAGAAGAAAATATGTCGGGATTGGCACAAACAATGAGTCAATATTTAGATCAAGAAGATACCGAAGATAATTTGATTAAGAATGAGGATACCACTTCTTATTTCCGACCTTTAGAGTCTATTAAAGTCCAAAAAATAGAAGGTCTAGTACTTTATCCTCATGATTCTACAAAAGCACGTGGTTTTTTGAAATCTGTTTTTGGTTTCGAGGAAAAGTCAGATTACCTTTTTGACCCTAAAAATCCCAATTTTCGATTTTATATTAGTGACTATAATACCTTCAAAGAAAAGGGGATTATTCCTGCAAAATTACTTTTACAAGTTTCTGACATATCGCAAAGTAAACAGGTACTTGATACTCACAATTTGACTTATAAAGAGTCAGATGATTATATTCATTTAGATCCTAGTTATTCTGGGTATCCTATCTATATATCCGCTTCCTTATGAGTATAACTGCCAGCGTTATTATTAAAGATTCTCCTTCTGTACTTGTTGATTTTCTGAGAGATCCGTTCCATTTGCGTTTGTGGACTATTCATAAAAACTTGTATAACCATCAAGGTTTATGCAAAGAGTTCAGAGAGGTATCAGGGGGGGCGAGTTTTTCAATAATACGTACACAAGTGAATTGTATGGATTGTGAACCTACACAAGTCATTTATACTTGGAGTGATATGGATCATAACCCATATAAACAATTTAGCTTTTCGATTACCGAACAAGCCACAAACCAAACTCTTATAAGTATTCAATTACCTGATGCGACTAAGCTAAAACTGATTCAATTGGAATTAGAAATTCTTAAAGAGTTTCTCGAAACAAATAAACTTAAACAACTTACCGAAGACGAAATTATTTTTCTTCAAAAACAACAAGCTTTATTAGCTCTCTAATATTTTATGAAAGAATTACTGCAAACTTCACCGAGTATACTTGAAAGCGTGAGTACCGATTTTGGTCGCATATTTGAAGCAACTCCTCTTGCGTATTACGCAGCAACAGATACACCAACGTTATTAGCTTTAGTACAGTATTGTAATAAGCATAATATTCCTATCATTCCAAAAGGCATGTCTCACTCAGCAAGTGGACAGAGTTTGTGCCCTAAGGGGGTGGTGATCGATATGCGTCAGAAAAATAGTATTTTAAATATTGATTTTGATGGAAATCATGGTACTATACATGTAGAAGCTGGGGCTTCTTGGGAAAGTGTAGTGCGAGCGTGTTTGGTACACGGGGCTGCTCCCGAAGTGTTAACAGATTGGCAAAAACTTAGTGTAGGAGGAACACTATCTACAGGAGGTATTGGGTTTATGAGTTATTGTAAAGGTATTCAGGCTGATATTATAGAAAGCTTAGAAGTGATTACAGGTGATGGAAGATTATTGCACTGTTCACAAAAGGAGTACCCTGACTTATTTCGTCTAGTGAAGGGAGGACTGGGTATGTATGGAATTATTGTGAGTGCTCGTTTACGTATTGTTAAGGCTCCTAAAAAAATTCATATTCAGAAATCATTTATTTCTGATACGCTGATTTTTGAAGAGGTGATGAACAAGGTTCAAAATGAAATGTATTACGACTGTGTGCATTCTTTTTTAATTCCAAATGAAATAAAAATATGGAAAAAGCATTTTGGAGTAGAGTTTTCAGAACAGCACAAGGCTTATTGCTTAGGCTTACCATCCGAAGGCTTTGGTTATTTTGTTGAAGTTGTAAAGTATACATATGATTTAGATTCAATAGAACAGGTGCACCAAATAGATATGGATTTAAGTTGTACTGAGGTTATAGATTTTATAGACTTTATTATGCGTGAACCACCGTTAATAAAGACAGAAGCTAATAAAGGACCTACAGCTCATCCAGAACTTGCTGTATTTGTTCCTAAGCTTACTTTTCAAGATTTTATGAATTATTTATTGGAAAGACATCATAGTGCTGATATGGGGGAGGGACCTGTATTAATTATCCCGATGACTTCTGAAATTATCCAAGATAGTGCTTTTACATGTCCGCAAGAGGATTTTTACTTTATAGGTATTCTTCGTAATGCTTTTCCGAATACACAGGAGCATATCGAAAAGTTAATTGCATTGAACGAAGACTTATACCATTATTCACTTTCTCTAGGAGCAAAACGTTATCCATGTGATAGTTTATCTTTTCCAAATACCTCTTTAGAGTGGAAAGCACATTTCGGGGAGGCTCGATGGCAGTTTGTCCAAAAAGGTAAACAAACTTATGATAAAAATAATACTTTGAAATCTTTATTAACCTTACATCAAACTTAATAAAATAGATATCCAAAGTAATATTAATTATGTTATTATTAAATAGAAATGAATGTCCTTATGATCTTCCTGTTGAGCATAAAGAAGAGGTGATGAAGCAACTGTTAAATAGTGAATGGAATAGATATCCAACAATGCTGGCAGGTGACCTCAGAGTAACGATTGCAGATTTTTACAATATATCCTCTCAGCAGGTTTTTATAGGGAACGGTTCTTCTGATATTATTAATCACTTAATCAGTATTTTTAAAAAAGATTGTTTCAGACTAGTTTATCCCATACCTAGCTTTCAACTCTTTGAAACATGTGCCGATATTTACCATATGGAACATTTACGTTGGCATGTATCGTCTAATATGACTTATGATTATGAAAATTGCCCCAGTCAACAACATAGTATTTATATAATTTGTAATCCGAATAATCCTTCAGGGGATATTGTTGATCATAATTTTATTACAAAAAAAATAGCTCGAGAACCAGATAATATTTTCATTATTGATGAAGCTTATATTGAGTTTAGTGAACAAAGTTTAGTACAGCTGGTTCATTCATATGATAATGTTTTTGTAGTACGTACACTATCTAAAGCTGTTGGATTGGCAGGAGTACGCTTAGGTTATGTACTCTGTTCTGAAAAAATGGGTGTACATATTGCTTCAAAAATGATAGCCTATAAGTTGAGTCACTTTAATCATATTGTAGGACATTATGTATTCGATAATTACGATACATTGATATTACCCAAGATTCATCTAGTTCGAGAACTTCGAGATCAACTGTACACCACATTGTCTTCTATATTAAAAGATACTCCACATAAGGTGTATCCTTCGGAAGGAAATTTTTTATTGACTTATTTTAATATCGAAAATTTTCAAGATTCTTTAGAAAATGAAGGTATTCTCATTTCATCAGTAAAATATTATCCTAATTTTTTCCGTATAGGGATTCCTTATGATATTAAGGAGATATCTATGTTGACACAAGCCATAAAAAAAATAGTTACAACAGTACGTTTACTTTAGAGAATAAACACACCTTTAACTTATTGCAACACCATTTTTTATAGATTTAAAGATCTATGTTATCTGTTTTATGAATGGTATAGTTGTTTTTTTATAATCTTATTTTAGAGTTGAACGTCCTCTCAATTTTCGATTTGTTTTAGGTACTTCTTGGGATTTTTTCAATTGTCTCCTTAAAGGTTTACCAGCAACAAAGTATCTCGCAAAAAAATTAGTTCCCCACTCATTGAGTTTTGTGTAATTATCTAGTTGTTTCGATCTTTCAGAAGTGGTTAAGCGATCTATAGCTGTCAATTCTGTTTCTTCAATTTGAGATACTAATCTATATAATTCTTCCTTAGATCTAAGTCCTAACTTTTGCTCAATAATAGCTTTTGTTAATGCGTCAGGGGTTAAATGCTCTGGATAAATATCTAAATGGTGAGTTGCAACACTAGAGTTGTGTCTAAAACCTGTATGGATTACCTCACTAGGGTATTCCGATTGTTCTGAAAATGTTATCCATCTTGGGTCTAATTCTAGTAATTTTCTGGGATCATAACGTGAAAATAAGCAGGTAACTTCAAATAAATTAGGTTTTTCTGCTACTTCTGAAATTACACGTAACATTTCATGTATGGGTGGAAAATCATCCGTTTTACCAAAATTCTCATTAGTATCAGGACCACTAACAGGGTCAATTAGTAGTAAATGAATAGATTCGAGTTGCTCACTAAACAGTCTATCTGAAGCAGTTCCCTTTTGCTCCTTAAGAGCTAATGCCTGAATATACCACTGATTGATAATACCTGTAATTCCTACTGCAGCTCCTCTACTATGCCCCATTAACATTAACTCATTAGGATCATTATTCATAGCCTCTGATAAGGCGGTACTTTGAGCAATATGTGTATCTACACTATAGCCTCTTATCGAATGTGCTAAGGTTGTAATAGGTATCAATGCCTTTCTAAGTAAAGGTCGTTTGTGGGTCTCTGCCATTTTACGACTATTATCTACAGTGCCTACCCCTGATTCAATATGTAAATTACATAAGCCTCTTTCTGCGTAAGCTTGTAGACTAAGATTTTTTTCCGTTCTTTCCGAGTTCTCACAAGTCCCTCCGTAATAAATAAGTTCTAACATTGACATTTTCACTTTAATAATTACTTAATTAGACGATTATAAAATCTTTAAATTGCAAAATTTGAAGAATATTAGACTAAAATGAGGTTTTAATAGGTGAATTGTGTAATTAAAACTCTAAAACGTTAAACAACTGGTTTTCAGTAGTGTATATTATTAGATGAAATAGTTTTAATATGAGAAACCCAAAATATAAATCACAGGTGCTTCTTTGTTTTAGAGGTAATAATCCTTTTGATATCGCGAAAAATAGTCGGTCTAGACTAAATTTTGATTTTTATGGAAATGGTGTAGTTACAGATATGCAAGATACCCACATCTCCTCTAAGGGACTTGATGCTGCATACGAAATACAAGAACAAAAATCAGCTAAAACAGTAAATGCTCTAAAAAAGCGCCTAGGTATTCAAGGTAATGTTATCCCTAAGTCATTTAAAAGGCTTACAGGCGTTTAAAGTGGCCTTTTGTAATTGTGTTACGTTCTTTTATAGGTTATACTACTAATGCTCAATTATCAAATATAGAGTACCTAATGCGTACACTAGAAAGGTCGAAAAAACAGCATAGTGACACACTAATGCCCGAACACCTTGTGTTAGACTCAACATGTAGAGGTGGAATGGCTGTAAAAGGTGTTATCAACTATATCTATAACCAAGCTAAGATGCTAAATGAAGAACAGCGTAGCGAGTTTCTGAAAGGGCTTAAGAAATTATCATTGATTATAGATGATCCACTTACTTTATCTCAGGAAGCTGACTTGGACCGTACAGGGAGAAAGGTTTCATTATATGACAAGCTTCAGTTTATACAAGAGATGGCTTGTGAAGCTGATTTTGAGATCGATTGTACGGTCACTGTAGCTAGGGCTAGAGATATCTCCATAATATCACATGTAGATCATGAGTGGTTAGCACTTGAGGATAAGGGGAATGACAAAATTAAGGTCAATAAATTACATAGTTCATTAGGGCATACTATGGTTGATTATAGGTGTATTACGAAATCCTCTGCACGTATTTCTATTCAAGGTAGTGAAAGTGTACTTACAGAATATACATCTGATCCTACAGAAAGTATAGGTGCTAAAAAAGAACGCTTAGTAAAGGTTCTTTCGCCACATTTGATTGATAGTAAGAAAACAAGACATTATAAAAATATAGGAGAGCTTCAACCTGAACGACGCAGGAAAATCTATCAGAACGAAAGCCGTATCAATTTGAAGGTTTAGATGATGAAAATGTGTTTGAACATCTTATTAATTCAAAAAATTTACATCAGTTAATTATTTATGAAAAACTAGGTTATATAAGTCGAGATTTACTGAAAGACTTTCTTGCTGTAAGGGATGAAAGAGAGATTAAGATTTTAACAGCATTTTCAGAATCAAAAATTAGTGCTAAGGATTCTAAATCGATAGATTATAAATATCTTAAAATTAAAAAATGTACTGTGAAAGCAGATGTTAAGAAGGCTTTTAAAAAGGGAACTTCTGAAGGTAGTACCTTAGAAGAGGTAACTACAGATCAGGGATCTAGAGCTACCTTTAGAAGATCTAAACTTCACTAAAATATCACTAGGATACATTTATATACCTCAAATAGAAATGAGTACTTTCTTATTTGAGGTATAAAAAATGTGTAATATGATTTATAGAAATCTTTAGTTGTCATTTGTGTAAGTTTTAGAATGCTTATTTATTTAAGCTTTTCTAACAAATTCGGATTTTAGTCCCATAGCTCCAAATCCATCGATTTTACACGAAATATTATGGTCGCCATCTACTAGTCGAATTTGTTTTACTTTAGTTCCTGCTTTTACAGGTTTAGGAGCACCTTTTACAGGTAGGTCTTTTATGACAATAACGCTATCTCCATTTTGTAATAGGTTACCATTTACGTCAAGTACCTTATCAGATTCCTCTTCAATAAGTGTATCGGGATTCCATTCGTGGTAGCATTCAGGGCAAGCGTAGTTATCATTCCCGAGGGAGTATCCGTAAGGAGATTCACACTGAGGGCAAGTTTTCATTTCGTCAGACATTGTTTTTTGGTTCTTATAGGTTTTGATTTTTATGTGAATTAAGGTATCAAAGGTTATGTGGTGTCAGAAATTGTTTTGTGTACTTCCTACGAATATTTCGAAACTTTTACACCGTAGATACTTTCGAAAATAGCACGAGTATCCGAGGTTTGACTTAGAGGGGTATCAATGATGATTTGGCATTCAGAATCAAAATTTTGACTACTTATTGTTATTTGGTGTTTTTTTATTTTTCGCATGACCTCGTTCATTAGTGGGTATGCAAATTCAAGTACTGTTTTGTCTAGAATAGACTTCTCTATGATTTCACTAGCCTCTATGCTGAGTAGGGCAGCCGTTCGATAAGATGTAATAAGTCCGCTAACACCTAGTTTTACACCTCCAAAATAACGTACAACAACAATTAATGTATTGGTTAAGTCAAAGGATTTTAGTTGTCCCAGAATAGGAGCTCCTGCGGTATTACTAGGTTCTCCATCGTCATTAGCACGATACTGCAAAGCATCACTACCAAGTCGCCAAGCGTAGCACCAGTGGCGTGCCTGATGGTGTTGTTTTTTTATAGAGGCTAATATGTTTCTAATTTCCTCTTCGTTGGTGACGGGAAAGGCATAGCTATAAAATTTACTGTTTTTAAGCTTGAAAAGTTGTTCGTCAGAAGCCCTAGCTATAGTTTTGAAAGCGTCGTTCATACACTAATCTTTACAATTCGATACTTACTAACACAAGTCCAATACAAGCCATAGCAATCCCTAGTTTGTTAGTTTTACTTAACTTTTCTTTGAAAATAATCCACCCTAGTACTGTTGTGGAAATAAGTATAGATACATTGTTGAGCGTAAATATAGTTGAGCTATCGAAGTTAGGGTTACCAATTACTTTAATTAAGTAATAAATTGAAAAATAGTTTACTACTCCTAAAATGACACCACCAATAATATTACGGAGGTGTACTTCTAAATTTCCTTTAATAGCTTGGTATATGATAATGAGCATCCCAAATCCAAAAGCAATAAAGAATAAACTGGCTGAGAATATAGGAATTTCATTTTCGCTTACATAGTTGGTTTGTATGTATTTCAGGAAAGAGTCAATAAACCCACCTCCTAAAAATACAAGAATAGGAAATAGGATATTTCCATTTGATGTTTTGTTAGTAGGTTTTGTGCTTACTAAGTAAATAGACACCAACGCAATGAGTATTCCTATGATTTTATAAATTCCTAGATTTTCATTGTATAATAAAATTCCCACAATTATAGGGATGATCACACTCATTTTGCTCATTACAGCTACTACCGATAGTCCGTGTTTTTGGGCTGTAATTCCCATAATATTAAAAGTGCTGATAAATACCAGTCCTAGTATCAAACTAAAAATAAACCAGTCGTAATGTATGATACTAGCAGGAGAAATAGGTTTTCCATAGTCAATCAGTCCACAAGTTCCGGCTACAATGTAGTTCACTATAATGGCGTGTAGTGTATTAACTTTGAATTTTTCAAAGTATTTGAAAATAATAAATAGCCCACTACTACATAATACGCTTAAAATAAGTGCATTCAAAATAATTCTTTTTTTAGAGTAAATAAATCGGTGACATCTTCCTTTTCAGGTTGTAGGTTCCAAGTGTGTATACCTAGTGAATTAGCAGCATCAGTATTTTCTTTGGTATCGTCAATAAATAGGGTTTCTGAAGCTAGAAGTTCGTTTTCAGATAAAACAAAATTGAAACAATCGCTGTTAGGTTTTCGTAATCCTATTTCTTGTGATAGATAAAATTTTTCAAATTCAGCTTTAAAGGCATCATAACAAGATATGTTTTCTTTGATCCATTTGATATGAAGGTCATTGGTGTTACTTAATAAAAATAAACGGTATTTATTGGAGTTATTAAGTGTTTTTAAAAAGTGAAGTCGATGTATAGGGAAATCTTTTAACATACTGTTCCAAGCTTTGCTGATAGCTTGTTTAGTAGTATTTTTCGGGAGCCATTCCAGGTAATGTTTTATAAATTCTCCGGTAGTTATTTTACCTACTTCATAAGCTTGATTAACAAGTGTTACCTCTTGAAGATCGGCTTGGATTCCCATCTCAATAAATTGTTTTTCAGGAGCATTTTTATCAAGGTTAATAAAAATATCTCCGAAATCGAAAATAATATTTTTAATCATTATTGGTATAAATATTTAGTAAATCATTATCGATAGATTCTGATGAGATAAGTGTTTTTTTTGAAGGTAATTTTGGAGCATTTACACCTTTCTGAAATAAAGTTTTACCCCTATATACAAAAGCTTCATCCCATAGATTTTGATTTATAAAATGCTGTAACGTAATACTGCCTCCTTCTACAATAAGCGATTGAATATTTCTTTTGTAAAGTATTTTGAGTAGTTCGTTTAGCAGGTTTTTAGAAGAAGGGATGGCAGTATAGTTTAGGTTTTCATGTACTTCTTCGGTTCTGTTACGGGTAACGATGATGGTTTTTTGTTGTAGATCTAAAATATGATGTGTATCCTTATTAAGTTTCTCTGTTAGGTCAATGATGATACGTGTTGGATTAGTGCCATGTACGTGTCTTGTAGATAATGAAGGGTTATCGGCAATTACGGTATGTGTACCTACCAGTATAGCTTGTTCCTCTGCACGTTGTTGATGTACTCTAATCTTTGAATGTTTGTGTGTAATCCATACAGGAGTACGTGTTTCTTTTTGTGCAGGGGCAATAAATTGATCCAAGCTCTCAGCCCATTTTAAAATAATATAAGGACGTTTTTTAGTATGAAATGTAAAGAAACGTTTATTTAGAGTCTGACATTCTTTTTCGAGTATCCCTACTTTTACCTCACACCCATGTTTTCGTAAATGTTCAATTCCTTTCCCGGCAACTTCTGAAAATGGATCAATAGTACCAATAATTACTTTTTTGATTCCCGAATTGGTAATTAATTGACTACAAGGAGGTGTTTTTCCAAAGTGATTGCAAGGTTCTAAACTTACGTATATACATGCATCTTTCAGTAGACTTTTATCTTTAACACTGTTGATTGCATGTACTTCAGCATGGGGCTCTCCTGCTCGTTGATGCCATCCTTCACCAATAATGCGGTTGTTGTGTACTACAACACTACCTACCATGGGATTAGGGTAGGTAGTGCCTATACCATTTAAGGCTAATTGAATACACCGAGACATGTACTGTTCGTCTTTCATTTAGAATTTAAGGTTTACTTCTTGAGTTTCTTCTAAATGGTATTCATGGTCAAGAGGTCCTTTTTTAAATAGTAGATCCCCTTTAATTCCTAAGTTTATCTTTTTCGATTTTACTGCGTTGAATAGGTTATTAAGTAACTTTCCTTCTCTTTTTAGGATGTTTTTAGTGTAAAATGTTCCTTTTATAGGCATAACGAAATCTGATTTAGCAGGAACATCAAATACCATAGGCTCTATTTTTCCTACTTCCACACCATCTACTAAAATAGTAAGCTCTTTACAGGTGATGTTTCCTCCAATGCTATTAATGTTTTCAAAAATAGCATCTGTCTCAAATACTACTTCTTTGAGGTTTGCTTTTTCAATATTGATTTTCTTTAGCTCTTTAAAAACAGGTGCCTCATTTACATGACAACTTAGAGTCACAAACGCTAAGAGAAGTGTGAAGTATTTATAAAGTTTCTTCATAATTTTAAATAAAATATAAATTGATAATTATGAAGACAAATATAGTTTATTACAGTTGAGTATTTTGTTTTTTGAAACTTTTATGACATGACCACGATAATGATAGTGTTTTCGGGTTGCAGGGGCTTTGCATAATGTAGCTAATACCACTTTGATTCCCGAAATTCATACCTGTATTTTGTTTAGAGGTAAGTTGAAACAAAAGGTCCATCTCACAGTTGTTCTCTTTGTCCTTAGGATATTCTATACCTTGTATCCAGTTTGGGTATCCAAAAAGTTTATTCTCATTTATGGGAAGCCCTATATTTCGTTCTATCATTAGTTGTTTTACCATAGAATCTACGTAAAGGTCAATTCCTAAATCTTTATATTCTTTAAAGTGAGGGTAATCATATTTTGTATTCCACCCTATAATCTCATATTGCGTAAAGATTTCATTGAGTTTAGGTAGTATTTTTGCAGATGGTTTATCTATGTGAATAATACGAGTAATTACCGATTTTGAAAAAGCGACAAATGCATCATTAATTGAAGCACAATTCGGTATTGTTGAGGTGCAATAAAATATTTGTACCAAGCCATTTTGGCATCGGTCAGGAATATCCTGTAAGTTTAGTTGCATTATAAACTGCATGTGTTTTTTACAACTAGGGCAAACAGGCCAGTCTTTTTCATTTCTTAAATAGGGAGCTCCTCCAAATTTAGATTTTTTTGAAAACTCTGGGGCACTAGGATTACCTGTAATAGGAGTATAGGCAATTCGCTTGAACGGAGAGAGTTTTGCCATAACGATATTGAGATCTTCCTCTAAACATTTCGAAATTAATTGAGCATCTTCAATATTCCTGTAGCTCTGGATTAATTTTTTTATAAACTTCATGTCAATTTAATCTAATGATACATTCGATAACAAGATTATCTTATTGGGGGTGATGAAGTATGATTATATAAATTGTGATTTCTGAATTGTCGTGTAACTAATACGGGGTATGGATGAAAAAATTGCTTAAATATGCTAGTTAATTCTTTGTTTTAAATTGTCTTTTTTGTAAAAGATTATAGTTCTAAAACACTAGAAAATATGCAGAATATTCATCTATAAATCATATTAAATGTGACATATCAAATTCTAAACAATTATTGCTTAATATAGGGTTAACTCTAAAAAATAAGTTTTGTTACTATAAGTTGAATAATAATGTTTACAGCTAATAAAATTAAAATTGAGTAGTACTATAACGATAATTCTATAAATGTGCAGATATGCTGGTTTTTAGTTGAATTATTAGTGTTCTTAGTGGTTTATAGTAGGTAATATTAGGTTCGTCGTAATAAAAAAAGAATTGTAGTGTTTTTTTGTGTTAAAGAGGTGTAGGCGAACTTCTTTTTTGTGGGGTATCTTTAACTATAATGCCACATATTTATTTCCTGATTTTTTCTTTTTGAAGTCGCTAAATTAAGCGAGTTAAGCCTTTCATTCAGTAAGTGAAAATGGCTCTAGTTTTATAACAAATATATAGGCTCCTTGTCGATTTGAAGAAAAATAAACTAATTAATGTTTTAATTTTAGAAACAGTATTTTAATTAAAGTACATAAAGAAATAATCTAATAAATGAGTCTTTCACAAGTGTAACTTTAAATATAGTTATTGTTCTTGAGTTGTATCAATGTGTAAAGTTATTAGTTACTTCACCATTAAATCTTTAATTAATACTCGTTATATATAATATATCTCTTTTTATTAAAATTATGATCACGAACCAACACGAAGAATTTAGTTTAGAAGTACAACAACTAATAGAAAATAGAGAAGCACTAACTAAAGAATTAAAAGAACTTCGAAGTGACAGTGTTGTTGATTCTGAAAAGATCAAATCAAAAATAGAGCAAATACGTCAGCTCACTAAAGACATAGAGAAAGCAAAGTTAACAGAGCTTAAAGAGAAATTAGATTCGTTAGAAAATCAGGTATTAGAGAAGTTGAGAGTTATTGATAACTCAAATTTGGACTTGGTATCAGAGGAACTTAAAGAAGAACTAGAAGAAACAAGAGAAGCGTTAATAGTATTAAAGGGGGGGATACAAGAACAAAGAGTTACCATAGCTAAATTAAGCGATTCGCTATATTCAAGCACAAAAGACAATTTCAATTTTAGAGAACTTTCTACCACTATAGAACGTTTAAAAGAACGACAACTTGATTTAGAAGCAAGATATGAAGATACAAATGTAGATATTACTTTGGAAAGATTATCTTCTAGTGTTAAACAGGCACATGCCGCTCGAGAGAGGGAAATAGCAACTTTATTAAAAGACTATAAAAGTAAAACAAAAGAGCTACATGTTGAATACCAAAAAGAGGCAAATAGTAAGATAGAAAAGTTAAAAGAATATGAATCAGCCGTATTTCTTGGGAAGATTCATTCAAATAACCCTGAAGTAGTAGCAGTTTTAAGGGGACGTAATAACGATTATTATAGAGTCCTTTCAGGTCTGAGGCGTGAGACTAAAAGTAAATTAGAAAAAGCCTTCAACAGCTTTGAAAGAGGTTTAAAGCAATTATCTACCGAATTAAGTGCAGAACAGTTTGAAGCTGAAAAACAAAAACTCGTTGAAGCATACGATGAAAAAATTAAGATTGTTTTTGAGGAGATGAGAGCTCCATATATTAATGGTGAGAGAGCTTCATATGAAGAATTATTAGTAGATTATGAAAAGGCTTCACGTCCTAAACAAGCAACACAAAATGTTGATCTAAGTTTCCCAGAAGAATCAATTCAGGGATCTGAAACAGATCTAGATGAGGATTTGTTAGAGGCAGCGACAGAAGTTTTGGAAGATATACAGTCGGAAGAAATAGATAGAGGAGTCAAAGAACGTAAAGAGATACTACCTTCAGAAGAGGAAGGTGAAATTGATCGAGAATCACAAGAGGGGTTAGATGCATCAAATGCGTTTGTTCAACGAGCATCTAGTTTTATGGAAGTTACAGAAGAGGAAAGGGAACAGACTTCAGCTGATATTACAGAGGGGGAAGTTACCCAGGGGATATCCTCAGAAGATGACTTGAAAGATGCTAAAGGTCAAGAAGTAGATTCAGACTTACAGGAATTACGATCAGAGATAGCACAGTTAAATAGAACGATAGCCTCAGGCTTAGAATCTATTGAAATCACAACAGGTATTATAAGAGACGAAGTAGGTGGGGTACACCTTAGTTCGAGAAAGCAAAAGCAGTTAGATATATTCAGAAGATATTTTGAAAATAATAAGAATCAATTAGCTAAAATTACAGAAGAGGGTGTCGTTGCTGATTCTCGAGAACGTTTGGAAGTATTAGAAAGGAATATCCAAGCCATTAAGTTAGGGGTTCAGTTAATTTTATTGAATACTTGTACACCAGAAAATATTAACTATTCTGAGCGATTAGGCGAAATTTCAATCGCAGTATTACAAGAGACAACCTCACTTTTAGCAGAGTTGTCATCAGAGCAAATAGAGGCTACTAAAGAATTAAAATATTTGAATAATCAGTTCAAGGCACTAAACAAGAAATTCAGAGAGTCACAGATGTTAGACACAGTACCACCTGTAGTGAAAGCACCAACAGTGGTTACAGAAGACGAAATTCCTAATCCAGTTCCACCTATTGATCCCTTATCAGTACAATCATCAAGTGCAACCTTAAGGATGCGTTTATTGTCAAGTAGGTTAGAGGTCGATCGAGTAGCTTTAGAAGAGCTTTCTAATACATTTGAATTATCGCAAGAGCAAAAAACAAGTATACAAATTCTTAAAGCTGGTCTTAATGATATAGAAGTTAATATAGCTGCCATATCAGAGGGGATTTCAAATCGAAGCATGCTCGATGCTAGTGCTAGGTTAGAGGAAGTAAATTCAGACTTAAGAGATTTATCGAAACGAATTGAGGCTTTAAAAGAAAAACTATTAGTATTACAAAAACAAAAACAACAAGAAAAAGCTTCATTACAAGAGCTTAAATCGGTACTTAAAAGTAGACAAGAGTATTTATCTAAAGTATTGGAAGAACTTCAAACATTAAAGGAAAATGCTCCTTTAACAAAATCACTAGAGAGTAAATATAATAAGTTTACAGCACGTGTTAAAAGTTTAGAAACTGAAACAGGGCATATACTTTCGGCTACACAATTATCTTTAGAAGAGTTGGAATTAGGAAAGTTACACCCAAAAGCTATTGAAAACCTTCAGAAAAGATCAGCTAAGTTAACAGAAAGTATTGATGGATCAGAGCAGTCTTCGATAGCATCACTTACGAGTTTGGTTGATAGTTTTAAGATAAGTATTATACAGCTAGAGTATAGAGATCTTAAAGAGAAATTAGATTCGTTAGAAAATCAGGTATTAGAGAAGTTGAGAGTTATTGATAACTCAAATTTGGACTTGGTATCAGAGGAACTTAAAGAAGAACTAGAAGAAACAAGAGAAGCGTTAATAGTATTAAAGGGGGGGATACAAGAACAAAGAGTTACCATAGCTAAATTAAGCGATTCGCTATATTCAAGCACAAAAGACAATTTCAATTTTAGAGAACTTTCTACCACTATAGAACGTTTAAAAGAACGACAACTTGATTTAGAAGCAAGATATGAAGATACAAATGTAGATATTACTTTGGAAAGATTATCTTCTAGTGTTAAACAGGCACATGCCGCTCGAGAGAGGGAAATAGCAACTTTATTAAAAGACTATAAAAGTAAAACAAAAGAGCTACATGTTGAATACCAAAAAGAGGCAAATAGTAAGATAGAAAAGTTAAAAGAATATGAATCAGCCGTATTTCTTGGGAAGATTCATTCAAATAACCCTGAAGTAGTAGCAGTTTTAAGGGGACGTAATAACGATTATTATAGAGTCCTTTCAGGTCTGAGGCGTGAGACTAAAAGTAAATTAGAAAAAGCCTTCAACAGCTTTGAAAGAGGTTTAAAGCAATTATCTACCGAATTAAGTGCAGAACAGTTTGAAGCTGAAAAACAAAAACTCGTTGAAGCATACGATGAAAAAATTAAGATTGTTTTTGAGGAGATGAGAGCTCCATATATTAATGGTGAGAGAGCTTCATATGAAGAATTATTAGTAGATTATGAAAAGGCTTCACGTCCTAAACAAGCAACACAAAATGTTGATCTAAGTTTCCCAGAAGAATCAATTCAGGGATCTGAAACAGATCTAGATGAGGATTTGTTAGAGGCAGCGACAGAAGTTTTGGAAGATATACAGTCGGAAGAGGTAGATACAGGAGTAGTAGAAGAATCTAAAGGAGAAGAAATTTCAATAGAAAGACTACTTACACCTGATGTTTCAGAACAAGAAAGCATAGTTGTACAATCAGCAGTAACAAAAGAATTTTTAGAATTATCCTTACAGAATGAACAGGGGGCTCTTCAAGAGCAGATGGATGTGTTAATACAAAATACATCACGTAATAAGCAGTCTATTATAGAACTAGGTTGGAATTTAGGATATTCGAAAGATTTGGCAAACCAAACTTTACAAGATCTAAATGATATCCAACGTTCAATAGTAGCGTTTGAAAAGCAACAACAAGCTGAAATAAAGCTACTTTTTGAGGAAGTTTCTGAGTCAACAACTATAGGGAACTCTAGTGCTGAGTCAGAATTTAGACAAGGTATAAATAAACTTAGAAAAGATCGAGATCAATTTTCAAAGCGTATAAGTGACAATGCTGTTGCACTTATTATAGGTTTAGAAGAGCAGAGAGAGGTATTAAACCAGACATCGCAAAGAGTAGCGAGTACACAAGAAATTGAAGGAATTCACGAAGTTTCAGAATTAGATAGTGTAATTACCTCTAGTGTAGGAGGAGATGTTGATACACATGATAGTCTAAGTGAATCTGATATTTTAAGTAGGGAGAGTAACTTAAGTGAATACGGATTAGGTAGAGTGGGTGATATTGATGAATTTGATATTTCACGTGACCTACATTTCATAGAGGCTTTATCTGTTGAAGATTTAGAAATATCAGAAGAACAACAAGGAAAAATATCAGAAGCTAAACAACGCTTTGCAGCTCAATTAGAGGCGTTAAAGGAAGAAACGGATCTTGTTAATCTTCCTAATAAATTAGAAACAGCTAGACTAGCATTTCAAGAAGAGGTAGAGCGTATTCTTAGTAGTGCAGTTCATCTTGAAAATACTCAGGTACAAAGAGAGACATTTGTTTCATCAGAAACAGATTCTATTGGACAAGAAGTGGGAAGTTCAGAAAATATATCAGACATTAGAGATCGTATAACTGCATTATACCATAATATTGAGGTTAAACGTAAAGAAACTATAGAGGCTATCAATACGCATCTTTCAGGTGAGGAGCAGATCGAATTTATGTTTCATGTAGGAGAGATTAGTGCTGAATTATTGAAGTTACCATTGTCTACTGCGGGATTACCTACTGTTAATAGCGTTGAAGATTTGTTTGAGTTAGAGGGAGCTCTTAGATACATAGAGCTATCCTATATAGATTTGATAGAAGATTGCGTTACTATTGATAGTACAGAAGATATTAGTATAGCTGCAGAAGCAAGAGAAGTAGCTAGTAATATGTCTGATATTAGAGAGCGTATAGCAGTAATGTCTCAAAACATTGATGCCAAACAGCAGGAAGCTTTGACAGTTATTGATCGCTTAGTACTTGATTCTTCTGGTGAGATACAGATGGGATTGATCCAGCGTTTACAGGGAGTTAATAGTGAGTATTATGTATTGCCTTTGTCTAATTCAGGATTCCCATTGCCTGATGTTGATAATATTGAAGATCTAAAGAAATTAGAGGTTAAGCTTGAAAGTTTAACTCAATTGTATACAGCTATTATAGATGATTGTGCCTCTCTTCAGAATACTGAAGAAGAACGTGTAAGAGTAGAGACTGAACAATTTGCTAGAGAGGCTAATGAAATGTCAGAATCAGCTAGTGAGATCGCATCAAGTATAGGAGATACCGATGGACATACTTCAA
>CAYYNF010000023.1:0-18204 GCA_964472695.1 uncultured Flavobacteriaceae bacterium | reverse complement strand
GGATGGAAAGGATGGTTAGAAGATCGTCGTCCTGCTTCAAACGGAGACCCATACAAGATTGCTGCTCGTATCATTAAGACAGTAAAACCAGTAAAATAAATAGTACGTAATTGTACCTATATTTATTCTTTATAAAATAACTAAAAAGACCATTTAAAATATTTTAAATGGTCTTTTTCTATGTTATAGTATTCTCAAAATTAATATACGATATACTAAATCTATATAAATATTTAACACAACATATAAACAAGGTGGTAACTTAGAATTACCACCTTTCGTTTTACAACACCTACGCAAAGAACAAAACACTTTACTTATAAATCTAATAATTTACACCCCTACCTAAATCATCAGTTACCCCACATGAATAGTTTTATTGTAAAAGCATAACAGACTAGAAACTAAAGGAGAATTAACGCAATTGTGCCATATCTTATCGAAAAAGAAAAGAGTTTTATTTAAGTTAATATAATTTGTATATGATGCTCTATATACACTTTTATAGAGTGCCTCGATAATCGTAAAATTAAATCTACCACAATGAAAAAACTATTTATAACACTCAGTCTATTTATTTCAACATTGAGTTTATTCGCTCAAGAAAACCCCTATAAAGAAGGAGATACTATTGAAAACTTCAAGCTTAATAGCGCTCTTAACGAAGAATTTTCCTTAAGCAGCTACTCCAATACAACAGGGTACATAATAGCTTTTATAAATGACAAATATGAAAGCTCCAATGAATACAAAGAAAAATTAATAGGATTACACGACTACTTTTTACCTAGAGGTATTCCATTAATTGTAATAAACCCAGACCAAGGAGGTAATGGAGCAAAGGGGATCGAAAAACGAACAGGTAAACAAGCATATGACTTTCCTTACTTAATAGATCAAAAACAAAAAATCAGCAAACGTTTTGGGGTCAGTGACACACCAACAGCAGTAATTGTTGAGCGTAAGCATGGAAAAAACATATTACGATACAAAACTGATCTTGATACCAAGAGTTTTAGTAATATAAAAAGCAATATCAATAATGTTCTCAATAAAAGAAGTGTAGCTATGAAATAATACCAATTGACAAATATATACTTATAAAAATGAGGAAGGGTTTCTATTTTGTAGCTATAACTACAAAATAAGAACCCTTCTTTATGAAATTTGGACACGAAGTGTTTGAATAATCAGACTAATACTCTAACTTAAGAATATCTGAATCTTTATTTTCTTCTTTTTGACCTTCCTTAGATTCATATTTTTCTGTCAACCTCTGCTCTTTCTCCTCTTGTTTTTTTAATTTCTGCTCAGCTTTAACAGACTTCTTCTTTGCTTTAATAATCTGTTTAAGCGTATCCTTCGATTGCTTCCCTTTTACTCCTACAAGAATTCCATGAGTTCTCTTTGACTGCTTTCTGTGCTTCTCCTTTGCTTTTTTACATCTGCTACATTGTGGCAACTGTGAATACGCTTCATTAAATACAACAGCACTCACAAAGAAAACTAACACTAATAAGAATCTTTTCATATAATATCTTTTGCTATAAAAATAAAAAAACGACAAACAATAATATTGATTCAAGTTATTTGAAACATCATAACTTTTCAATTGACACAGGGTGTAGTCATATGCTATATAACCTTTTATTCGTATAAATTAGATGAAAAATAAAATCCCTAAAATACCAACACCTCCTAATACTATCGTGTATGGCAATGCCATTTTAACCATCTTTGTATAAGACAATCCAATAAGAGGAGCTAACGCTGAAGTTAATAAAAATAAGAATGCAGCCTGACCATTAGGAGTCGCTACACTAGGAAGATTAGTTCCTGTATTAATAGCTATTGCTAACTTTTCAAACTGCTCCCTACTAATCGTTCCTGCATCAAAAGCAGCTTTTACTTCTCCGATGTACACTGTCGCTACAAATACATTATCACTAATCATTGATAATAACCCATTAGCAATATAAAAAATAGCAGGCTGATCACTAGGACTCATCGAAAGTGCCCAATCAATAATAGGCTTAAACAAATGCTGATCATGTATCATAGCCACTACCACAAAGAAAACTACCAATAACCCAGTGAACGGTAATGCTTCTTCAAAAGATTTACCCAAGCTATGCTCTTCAATAATTCCTGTAAAAGCTGTTTGAAAAATGATTAAAGCTAACCCTATAAAACCAACAGGGGCAACGTGCAACGCTAACCCAATAATCAATAAGATTGCCGCTACAGCTTGAACTTTCAAAGCGTATTTTTCGTTATTAGAACGCTTATCATCTTGTGATTTCGTATAATTCTCCAATATAACACGCACTTCAGAAGGTAATTCTTGACCAAACCCAAAACTCTTCGTTTTTTCTAAGAGTATTGTAGTTAACATTCCTGCGATCAATACAGGCATTGTAATAGGTGCCATTTTCAGGAAGAAAGTAATAAAGTCCCACCCCATCTTATCTGCAATCAATAGATTTTGAGGTTCTCCTACCTGTGTACATACACCTCCTAAAGCCGTACCTACTACCCCGTGCATAATCAAACTTCTTAGGAAACTTCTAAACTCTTCCAAAGTTTCACCACTCATTTCTGTACGATCTGATTGTGTATTTTGATTATAGTCAGAATCAGACATTGAATGTACCTTATGATATACATTATAAAAACCTACCGCAACACTAATCAATACTGCAGTTACAGTAAGTGCATCTAAAAATGCTGAAAGTACAGCTGATAAAAAAACAAATAGTAATGATAAGGCTATTTTGGATCTAATTTTTGTAAACACCTTACTGAAAATAAACATCAGTAACGGCTTCATAAAATAAATACCTGCCACCATGAAAACTAAAAGTAGCACAACTTCCAAATTTTGAGCCACCTCATGATAAGCATTATGCGGAGAAGTGAGCTTAAGTGCTAAAATTTGAATAGCCAACAAACCTCCCGACTGCAACGGATAGCATTTTAACGCCATTGCTAATGTAAAAATAAACTCACCTATAAATAGCCATGAAACAATACTATGTGCGGTGTGTATGCTTGTAAATTGAGGTAATGTAAAATATAATAGCGTATTAACTACTAAAAAAGCTATCATGGTTAATTTGAACCATTTTGGACTGTTTCCTAAAAAATTTTTAAACATCATTTATTTTTATTGACTTATAGACAAATATAAAAGGTATTGTTCATCTTTGGAAAAAGCAGAGCATATTTTCAGTAGAAAATAGCTCTCGTATTGTAAATAACATATTTTTTTTACAAAAAACCTGCTTTATTATAACACTATCACAGAATATCATTAACTAAATATCAAATACTTAAAGAAAATGGAAATTTAATGACATTCACAGTTATTACCTCCACAACCTTTATTTTGCTTCTTTTTTGGAAGGAGATAAGTTCTAATAAGAAAATAAATAGCGTAAATAATGGTAATAATTACGAGTAATTCCTGTATCATATTAGGCTTTTCTTAATTTACTTGAGCATTTGATAAGCTAAAAAGGCACAGAAATATGCAAATGATGTCATACACAACATTTGAACTATAGCCCATTTCCAGCTATTAGCTTCTTTCTTAACAATAGCCACTGTACTTAAACATTGCATCGCAAAAGCATAAAATAAGAGCAAAGAAACTCCTGTTGCAAAACTAAACACTGGCTTCCCTGTTGCAGGATGTACTTCTGCTCGCATACGCTCCCTAATTGTTATCTCATTTTCAGCGTTTACACTATAAATCGTAGCAAGTGTACCTACGAAAATCTCTCGTGCTGCAAAAGAAGTAATAATTCCTATACCGATTTTCCAATCGTACCCTAAAGGAGCGACTATAGGTTCTATAATTTTGCCCATTTTTCCTATATATGAATGCTCTAATTGATAACGAGCTACTTCTAACTTCACCTCTTCGTCTGACAAATTACTATACTTCTCTATTACAATTTCTTCTACATTTTGAAGATCTCCATCAGGACCATAATTCCCCAAAGCCCAAAGGATAACTGAAAAAGCTAGAATAATTTTACCTGCATCAATCACAAAAGATTTTGTCTTTTCAAATACCGTAGAAAATATATTACGAACTAAAGGAACCTTATAAGCAGGCATTTCAATTATGAAATATTGCCTAGTATTAGTCTTAATATATTTAGATAACAACCAAGCAGCTATTAAAGCAATAAGAAAGCCCAAGAGATAGAGTAGCATCAAAACAACACTTTGACTAGAAAAAAAGTAACCTATCTTTTTCTCTGGAATAATGAGATCTATTAAAATAAGATATACAGGTAATCGAGCTGCACAAGTAGTAAAAGGTACTATAAGTATTGTTATCAAACGTTGCTTCCAATTTTCTATATTTCGGCTAGCCATTACAGCAGGAACCGCACAAGCAGTTCCTGAGATCAAAGGCACAATGCTTTTCCCACTTAACCCAAATCGACGCATTAAGCGATCCATGATAAACACTACTCGACTCATATAACCTGATTCTTCGAGAATTGCGATAAAGAAAAATAAAAAAGCTATCTGCGGGATAAAAATCAATACTCCTCCCAGTCCTGGAATAATACCTTCAGTCAGAAGATCAGTAAAAACCCCTTCTGGTAAAATACTCTTTAATGATTCACTAAACCAAGCAAAAAAAACATCTATTAAATCCATAGGGTATCCCGACCAATCGTAAATAACTTGAAAAATGATCATTAATATCAGGAAGAAAACTACAAACCCTGCCACTTTGTGCATCAAAATACGATCAAGTTTTGCTCGTAAACCAGTAGCCTTATTAGGGTCTTTTATAAAGTGTTTTCTTAATACAGAATTAATAAGCTGGTACCTCTTAATAGTTTCCTTATGCTGTATACTTTTTATGTGCTTCTGTTCCTCAAGACTATCTGATTTTTGTATACGTCGAAGCCATAACTTGTAAGGATTTTCATTAGTGTCCTCATGAACTAAACCACCAAAGTAGTCCTGATTTACTGTATGAATATCGAAAGGGGATTGTAAAGGAAGTTTTTCGTAGTCTAAGATGGCTTCTTTAAGAAGATGAACACCCTTTTTATCACGAACACTCATACAGACTATTTTGGTATTCAGATCTTCCTCTAAACCAGCAATATCTATACGAATACCTTCCTTATCCATACGATCTATCATATTAACAACAAGAATTGTAGGGATCCCTAAATTCTTTATTTGTGTATAAATAAATAGATTGCGTTTTATATTTTCAGGCTCTACCACAACTACTGCTACATCAGGAAAATCTTCATCTTTCTCATTTAACAAGATATCTAGTACAACTTTTTCATCTAAAGAGGAAGGGTTCAAACTGTATGTACCAGGCAAATCAACAATAGTAGCTACTGCATTTTCAGAAATCTGGCAACTCCCCGACTTACGTTCCACCGTAATCCCAGGATAGTTCCCTACTTGCTGATTGAGACCTGTAAGCATATTAAAGATAGATGTTTTTCCTGTATTAGGATTTCCAATCAAAGAGACTTTAATAGAAGTTGACATAAGATTAACTATTTTAATTAAGCTCAATTTCTATGTACTTAGCAATATCTCTACGAATTGCTAAATGACAATTATCAATATTCAAGTACATAGGACAAGAGGCCGTACTTACATTTAAGAATACCACTTCACTACCTGGTGTACATCCCATTTCTATTAATTTTAGGGGAATTTTGCTCACATCGAATGCTACAATTTTTGCTGACTCACCATAGGTTAAATCTGATAAATATTTCTTCACAGTAATGAAATCTTTTTTTTCAAAATTAGTCTAAATAAATTAAAAAATAACTGATTTATACGAGTTATGAGTAAAACTAAAAACTAAGTAGTGTTAAATGTAGAGTTTTCATGGAGTCAAAAGAATCGTTCACTTATTTACCTAGAAACAACACGTATTTATTTGTTAAATTTGCAGTAAATAATTTTAACCATTAAAACCGTATAGCATGCAACTGTACAATAAATTAAGTGCTGAAGAACGTGCCGCTCTAATTGAGGAAGCTGGAACAGAACGTATAACTATTTCTTTCTACAAATACGCCAATATAGAAAACACACAAGTATTTAGAGATCATCTTTTTATTACATGGAATAATCTCGATGTATTAGGTAGAATTTATATTGCTAATGAAGGGATCAACGCACAGCTATCGGTACCAGCACCTAAATTTAATAGCTTTAAAGAACACCTAGATAGCATTTCATTTTTAGAGAATGTACGTCTTAATATTGCTAGAGAACAAGACAATAAATCTTTCTTAAAGTTAAAGGTTAAGATACGTAAAAAAATCGTTGCTGATGGACTAGACGATGCTACATTCGATGTTACCAACAAAGGAATACATGTTGGAGCTAAAGAATTCAACGAACTAATAGAAGATCCAGACACTGTATTGGTAGATATGCGTAATCATTACGAAAGTGAAATTGGACATTTTAAAAATGCTATTACTCCAGATGTAGATACATTTAGAGACTCACTAGACATTATTGAAGAGGACCTTAAGGAACATAAGGAAGATAAAAAACTTGTTATGTACTGTACTGGTGGTATTCGTTGTGAAAAAGCAAGTGCCTATTACAAACACAAGGGCTTTAAACAAGTATATCAACTAGAGGGAGGAATTATAGAGTATGCTCGTCAAATAGAAAGCGAAGGACTAGAAAATAAATTCAGAGGAAAAAATTTCGTATTTGATCACCGACGAGGTGAAAGAATTTCTAATGAAGTAATTTCAAACTGCCATCAGTGCGGAGCACCTTGCGACACCCATGAAAATTGTGCTAACGAAGCATGTCACCTTCTTTTTATCCAGTGTGAAGACTGTAAAAAGAAAATGAATAACTGCTGCTCTGATGAATGTAAGGAAATTGCTGCTTTACCTTATGAAGTACAAAAAGAAATGAGAAAAGGTAAAGGAAATAGCAATAAAATATTCAAAAAAGGAAGATCTGAAGTATTGAAATTTAAAAAATAACCCCTCATCAAACAAAATAAAAAGGTAGGAGAAAGATCATACAAGTTGTGATCTACCTACCTTTTGTTATAAAGATATACCAAATACAGGATATCTAAACCTTACTAATAATATACACTCCTTACCTTCTTTTCAATTTAAAGACTAACTTGAATAGCTAAAATGATGTATCTTTACTACTTCGAAATTAAGTAAGAATTTACAGACCAATCCATAGTCGTGTGGTTTAGGTCTTTGATATAGATAGATTTTATGGCGTGTAGTAGTTGTTCAACCTCTAACGGGCAACCTAAGGGATGCAAAAATAATGGTACTTGTGGTACAGATGGATGTAACAAATTAACCGTATTTGATTGGTTATCCAACATGAACACCCCTAGTGAGATGACCTTATTTGACTACGTAGAAGTACGATTTAAAAATAGTCGAAAAAGCTTCTATAAAGTTCCTGAAAATATAAGTACTAGTATAGGTGACATTGTGGTTACTCAAGCTAAATCAGGGTATGATGTGGGTATGGTTACACTTACTGGAGAATTAGTAAGGGTACAAATGAAGAAAAAACGTGTCCCAATCAATGCTAAAGACAGTTTAAGTATTTACCGTAAAGCTAGCCAAAAGGATATCGATACTTGGCAGGATGCTCGTTCAAAAGAAGAACGAATGAAAGTCCGTGCAAGACAGATAGCTATTGACTTGAACCTGAAAATGAAGATCTCAGACATCGAATTTCAAGGAGATGCTTCTAAAGCAACCTTCTATTACACTGCTGAAGAGCGTGTGGATTTTAGACAGCTTATCAAAGAATTTGCTAAAGAGTTTAGCATTCGTATCGAAATGCGACAAATTGGTTTCCGTCAGGAAGCAGCACGTTTAGGAGGAATTGGCTCTTGTGGTCGTGAACTATGTTGTTCATCTTGGCTTACCGATTTTAGATCTGTAAATACCAGTGCCGCACGCTACCAACAACTTTCATTAAACCCTCAAAAACTCGCAGGGCAATGTGGTAAACTAAAATGCTGTTTGAATTATGAATTAGACACCTATTTAGAAGCTCTACGTAAATTCCCTAAAACAGATACTAAAATATATACGGAAAAAGGTACTGCTGTATGTCAAAAAATTGATATTTTCAAAGGCTACCTATATTATGCTTATGAAGGTGAGTGGATGCATTGGTATACAGTTTCGGTAGAGGATGCTAATGAAATGATCGCTATGAATAAGCGTAAAGAGAAGATTGATACTATTGAAAATTATACGATTGAGGAAGAAACTACAGATAACAAAACGGATTACCAAAATGCAGTAGGACAAGACAGTCTTACACGTTTTGACAAACCTAAACGTTCCAGAAAAAATAATAGAAACAAACGTCCACGTAATAATAATCGTTCGAAAGACACAAGAAATAAGGAACAAAACTCAGAAAACAGGAAAAATACTTCCAATAGAAATCGTAAAAATAAACCTCAACTAAAGTCCAATAAACCTTCTTTTACCAAAGATGAATCTCAACGTAAAGGTAAAGAGCAAAAAAACACGAATAATAGGAGGAGTAACTCAGCCAAAAAGACTGTAGACGGAGAGAAACAAACACAGAATAATAATCAGAATACCAAAAGAAGGAAATTTAATTCCAATAATAGACCCAACAATAAACCAAGAAACAAAGGTAAAAATCCTAAATCAGGTGATAGTAATGAGTAAAAATCTAATCGTATTTTTATTATGTACCCTGTGTTGTATTAGCTGTATCGAAAGTCCTGTATTCGACGAATATCATTCTGTTGAACAGAAAGGCTGGTACAGTAAGGATGCTAAGACATTTAATTTAAAAAAATTAGATACTACGAGTTCTTATAACTTATTCATTAACATCCGCAATAACAACGAATACGACTTTAGTAATCTTTTTATGATTACTAAAATCACTTTTCCAAATGGAAAAACTGAGATAGACACGCTAGAATACCTTATGGCCGACTCTAAAGGAAATTGGCTCGGTCAAGGTGCTATTTCTATAAAGGAGAGTAAACTTTGGTTTAAGAAAAAATACTCCTTCAATGAAGAAGGAGATTATCAAGTCTCTATAAGTCATGCTATGCGTAGAAATGGCTCAGTAGAAGGTATAGAGCACCTTAAAGGAATTACGAATGTAGGACTGTCTGTCGAAAAAATTCAACATTAACTTTGTAATGAGCACAAAAAAAACAAACACCCCTAAAAAGACAACTAAAAAACCAGTACCTAAAGCTAAACCCTCAAAAGCCCCTTATATAAAATTATTTTGGGGACTTTTTTTAACTATGGTTATCAGTGTACTGATGATATTTGTGTCAGCAGACCAAGGTTGGTTAGGTGAAATGCCCAGCTTTGATGATCTAGAAAATCCAGAGAAAAACTTAGCTACTGAGATTATCTCATCTGATGGGAAAACTATTGGTACTTTCTTTAAAGAAAATAGAACTCCTGTAACCTTTGAAGAACTACCTGAAAGCCTTGTCCAAGCATTAGTCGCTACCGAAGACGAACGTTTCTATGAACATTCAGGAATAGATGCACGGGGAACCCTACGTGCCGTTGCTGCTATGGGAAAAAAAGGAGGAGCAAGTACCATTAGTCAACAGCTATCTAAAATGTTATTTACAGGAGGTTCTCGTAGTCTAATTGAACGTTTGAAGCAAAAAATAAAAGAATGGGTAATTGCTGTCCGTCTTGAACGCCAATATACTAAGGATGAGATTATTACAATGTATCTTAACGAATACGACTTCTTATACCAAGCGGTAGGTGTAGGATCTGCTTCTCGTATCTATTTTGGAAAAAAGACTAAAGACCTAAAAATTGAAGAATCGGCTGTACTAGTAGCTATGCTAAAAAACCCTATTCTTTATAATCCTCGCAAAGAGAAATTCAAGAAAAATGCACTGAGACGCAGAAATCAAGTCTTGAAGCAGATGGAGAAAAATAATTACATCACTACTGCTGAAAAAGATAGTTTACAAGCATTACCAATGAAACTCGATTTTTCACCTGAAGGACACTCAACTGGTTTGGCCACCTATTTTAGAGAGTACTTACGTGAATTTATGAAAGACTGGATTAAGAAAAATCCAACTACAGATGAACAAGGGAACAAACGTCTTTATAATTTATATAGTGACGGTCTCAAAATCAACGTAACTATCGACTCTCGTATGCAACGCTATGCAGAAGAAGCAGTAGCAGAGCATATGGCAAACCTTCAACGTGAATTTGATCGCCAAAATGAATCGAACCCAATAGCTCCTTTTAGAGATATTACTAAAAGAGAAATTAATACAATTATTAAGAGAGCTATCAAGAGATCAGATCGTTATAGTACTATGAAGGCGAAGGGAATTCCTAAAGAAGAAATTTTAGCTTCCTTTGATGTAAAACGTAAAATGAAAATTTTCGATTGGAATGGAGAGAAAGATACCGTAATGACCCCTAGGGACTCTATACGCTATTACAAACGTTTCCTACATCCTGGAATGATGTCTATGGAACCACAAACAGGTTATGTAAAAGCATGGGTAGGCGGAAACAACTATAAGCACTTCCAGTATGACCACGTACAAAAAGGAACACGTCAGGTTGGATCTACCTTCAAACCTTTCGTATATGCTACCGCAATTGACCAATTGAAAATGTCACCTTGTGACACACTACCTAATGTACAATATACCATTCCAAAAGGACGATTCGGGGTAAGCGATGATTGGACTCCTAAAAATAGTGGTGATAAATACGGAGGAATGCTCTCACTTACTAATGCTTTAGCTAATTCGGTGAATACAATTACAGCACAACTTATGGATCGTGTAGGTCCTGTACCTGTAAAAAAACTCGCTGTAAAAATGGGAATTCGTGAAAGTATTCCTGAAGTACCTTCAATCGCCTTAGGAACTGTAGACCTCAGTGTATACGAAATGGTAGGAGCCTACAGTACCTTTGCTAACAAAGGAATTTATAACAAACCCGTAATGGTAAAAAGTATTGAGGATAAAAACGGAACCGTATTATATCAGAATACACCAAACCCTAAAGATGTTATTAGCGAAGAGGTAGCTTATGTAACTGCTAAACTAATGGAAGGGGTTACTAAAACAGGATCGGGAGTACGCCTAAGAACAGGAAAGTCTTACCGAAAAGACTTTAAACGTATCGTTACTGGACACCCTTACCTGTTTGAAAACCCTATTGCTGGGAAAACAGGAACTACTCAAAATCAAAGTGATGGTTGGTTTATGGGATTTGTTCCTAACTTATGCACAGGAGTATGGGTGGGTGCCGAAGATAGAGCTACACACTTTGGTTCAATAACCTATGGACAAGGAGCCGCAATGGCACTACCTATTTGGGGAGTTTATATGAAAAAGTGTTATGCCGATGAAACCTTAGATATTTCAAAAGAAGACTTTACAGCACCTAATAGGCTAAGTATTGAAGTTGACTGTGAGAAATACAAGGCGAAGATTGAAGAAGATAAAGATATCGACTCACATATTGATGAATTTGATTTTTAAAATAGCATACCAAATATGAAAATTATATCGTACAATGTTAACGGTATTAGGGCTGCCCTAAAGAAAGACTTTATTACTTGGTTAAAAGCTGCCGACCCTGATGTATTATGCTTACAAGAAATTAAAGCTCAGGAAGAACAACTCGATGTCTCAATATTTCATGAGGCAGGGTACCCTTACTGTTACTGGTATAGTGCCCACAAGAAAGGGTATAGTGGTGTAGCGATTCTCTCAAAAACGAAACCCAATCATGTAGAATATGGAACAGGTATAGAACACATGGACTTTGAAGGAAGAAATATTCGTGCTGACTTTGATGAAGTATCAGTAATGAGTATGTATCTACCTAGCGGTACTAACTCGATGCGTTTGGAATATAAATTTCAGTACATGGATGAAATACTTAACTATTCTATAAAGTTACGTGAAAGTATACCAAATTTGATAATATGTGGAGACTATAATATTTGCCACGAACCTATCGATATCCATGACCCTGTACGCTTAAAAAATACATCTGGTTTTTTACCCGAAGAACGTGAATGGCTTACAAAATTTATAGCTAGTGGTTTTGTTGATTCATTTCGACTACTAAACGACCAACCACATCAATATAGTTGGTGGAGCTATAGAGCTAATGCAAGAGCAAACAACAAAGGCTGGCGTATTGATTATAATATGGTTACTGAAAATCTAAAAGAAAAGATTTCAAGAGCAACTATATTACCTGAAGCTAAACATAGTGACCACTGCCCGATTGTTGTAGAATTATCCTTATAAAATAGGAATTTCCATTATTTGTGTATTATCCATAACTAGTGATATAAACCTTGATTTAAAATGAAATATACCAACATCCCTGGAACAGATATCAAAGTAAGTAAAATATGCCTAGGTTCAATGACTTGGGGAATCCAAAATACCGAAGCCGAAGGACATGCACAAATGGACTATGCGTTCGAAAAAGGGATCAATTTCATTGATACTGCCGAACTATACCCTGTCCCTTTTGATATTACCAAGCAGGGAGCTACCGAAACAATTATCGGAAACTGGATGCAGCAGAAGCAAAATAGAGAAGACGTAATAATTGCTTCTAAAATTGTAGGCCCACGTGCTTTTGTTAAAGATATGCGTGATACTGTAAATTTTAGTGCTACAGCTTTAGAAGATGCCCTACATAAATCCTTAAAACGTCTGCAAACGGATTATATCGATTTGTATCAACTGCACTGGCCAGAACGTAATACTAATTTCTTTGGTCTATTAGGATATACACATGACGATACGGAAGCTTGGAAAGATAATTTTGCAGAAGTCCTAGAATGCCTGAACACTTTCGTAAAACAAGGAAAAATACGTGAAATAGGAGTTTCTAACGAGACACCTTATGGAGTAATGCGTTATGCTGAAGAGGCTCGAAAAGGGAGTATCAAAATAAGAACGGTTCAAAACCCTTATAGTTTATTAAATAGAAAGGACGAAATTGGGTTAACCGAAGTGCTACACCGAGAAGAAATAGGATACCTTCCCTACTCTCCATTAGGGTTTGGACAATTAACAGGAAAATACCTAGACAATACTCCTGAAAATGGACGCGTCACTAAATTTCCGCAGTTTAGCCGCTACCATAAACCAGAGTCTTTTGATGCAACACGCTTATATAAAGAAATTGCTGATAAATATAATTTAAGTTTAACACATCTAGCCTTAGCATATATTAATCAACAAGCTTTTGTAACCTCTAATATTATTGGAGCTTCTTCGGTAGCACAACTAAAAGAAAATATCGCCTCTATTGATGTGGTCTTAACACCAGAAATCATAAAGGAGATTGAAGCGGTACATGTAAAATTTCCTAATCCTGCACCTTAAAGGATAGTACTAAGTAAAAAATATGTACACATAATATAAAAAAGTAAAGCTTAAAAAGAGATGATATATCATCTCTTTTTAAGCTTTTACAATACAAGTTATAGAAAACTAATTAATATAAAGGTAACCTAGAAGTTGCTTTCTCTGGTCGTAAATAACATAGTTGATGATGTAATAATAGGTTCCTGCAGGAAGTGCCTCCCCACCTACCGTAGAAGACTGAGAGTAGCCTTCAAAATAATTTTCATTCACACCATAATCCTCTGTCCTAAAGACTTCATCTCCCCATCTATTGAAAATTATTACTTCATTAACAAACTCTTCTAAACCATCAATAATCATACGGCGATTAGTATCATCTCCATTTCGAGTAATAAAGTTATGAACCTGAATACCGTCTTGATAAGAACTTTCTTCATTAAAACGGTCTAGATAATCAGGTACACCATCCCCATTAGAATCTAAGGCATCTTCTGGAATATTGTTTCCATTAGGATCAGCGTTTTCATCAATAGTTAAGATACCATCATCATCATCATCATCATCTAAGAAATTATAAATTCCATCAGCGTCTGTGTCTAAAATAACATAACCTGGAGTAATTGGTGTATCTACTCTACCATCACCATCTAAATCTTTACCATCATGACCTACCTCTGTATAATCAAATAAGCCATCATTATCTGAATCCTCATCAAAGCTATCAGGAACACCATCCCCATCTGTATCACGTTCTTCTCCATTTGGACCCGTTTCTAATTCATCAGGGATACCATCGTTATCATCATCATTATCCTCTGTATCAATCTGACCATCATCATCCTTATCATTATCGAATACACTAACGGTAGGATCTTCTGGATCACCGTCATTATCTGTATCCACGTCAGTATCTACATCAGGGTCATCGGAATCTTCTTGGAATGTAATTCCTAAATCCACTGAAGTAGCTTCTATAATAGCTGTATTTACATAAATTTCAGCCTCCATATCTTCTTCCGTAATCTCATGACTCGCAGTGAAAATATAAGTTGCTGCAGGATCTAACTGGTCAATAGACGTAGCCGAAGTAATAATCGTATTTGGATCAGTAATATTTACATCTGTTAAATACGTATTTCCTTTATTGGTTACTGTAATTTCGTAAGTTAAAACATCACCTAATTCGTCAAAGTACCATACATTCACCTCTTTAAGCACTTCTAATTTCGCAAATTTCTCCAGTACTACTACCGTTGGGTCATCAGGATCTCCATTTTCATTCGTATCCACATCTGTAGGGTCATTAGGGTCATCCGAAATATCACTATAGGTATAATTTACTGCATCAACTGCAAGTACTGTTGCCGTATTACGTACTTCTTCATTATCAATATCATCCTGTAAAATTGTATAAGTAGCCGTAAAATGATCGGTGCTACTTTCTCCTGCAAGTAATGTAATTGGATCTCCTTCTATAGTTACTTTATCATCTTCTATAGAAACATTGGTTAAATCTCTCACACCATTGTTAGTAATACTAAAAGTATAGGTAATCGTTTCTCCTGCCAAAGGATATCCATCATTATCCTCATCATTAAAGACTGCTGTTTTCAATAACACTAAATCATCTGAACGATCTTCATAAAGACTGATAGTAGGATCTTCAGGATCTCCATCTACATCAATATCTTGATCAGTGAGGTCATCTAGATCATCTGAATCCTCAGTTACAGTAATTCCTTGAGCTACAAAATTACCCGTAACCTCAGAAGTACTCACAAAAGAACCCGCATCAATATCAGCTTGCTCTATAGTATGCACCGCAGTAAACGTATAACTCTCTCCTGAAGCCAAAGTACCTATATTCGCATCTCCATCGAGTACACCATCTACACTAGTCAACGTCACGTCTTCTAGTGTTACATTTCCTGTGTTAGTAGCAATAATAGTATAGGTTAACTCATCACCTACCTCTCCAAAATACGAACGATCAACTACCTGCGTTAATGACAGTTGTGGTACTTGTACAATATTTAAAATTGTAGGCGTACTAGAACCTGCCTCATCACTATCAGGATCATCAGAAACATCTTCAAGTATCTCACCATTAACATCTGTAGCGGTTACTGTAGCCGTATTAGTTACACTACCGTTATCTACATCTTCTTGAGTAATCGTATACGTACCGAAAAACTCAGTACCATTATTTTCTAATGAATTTAAAACCAAAGGTAAACCTTGTACTACAATCATATCATCATGCACCTGAATATCAGAAAGCGTAACATTACCATGATTTTTCACATCAAAACTATACGTAATGGTTTCCCCTGGTTGTACAATACCATCCTCGTTTTCATCATTAAAGAGACCTACTTTCTTTAACTCAATATCTGAAATTTGTTCAATTTCAAATGTTACATCTGGATCAGACTCAAGAATATCAACAGGTCTACCTCCCTTTCCACCACCAGTAGGTCTTTTACAACTATCGAAGGCAAAAACCTGTACCTGTGCTGACAAACTTCCTGAATTAATATCCTCCTGTGTTAAAGGACGCTCTGCCAAGAAACGAACAGGTTCATTTCTATGCCCCATAATATCTACACTAGTCTGTATAACATCATCATCTCTTTCAACTCTAATATTTTCTAATTCAGATAGAGCTTCTTCATCCTCTTCATCCTCATTGATCACCCCTTCAATACTCACATCATGTACAGGAAAACCTGAAAGATTCTGAACTAGTATCTCAAAATACACAGGTTCTCCCACCTGATTATACGAAAAACCTTCTGGAGGAGCTAATACACTTATCTGTATTTCTAATCTTAAATTATTAGGTGGTACTTCGATATCTACATTAAAAGGTACATCTTTACACCCTAGATCTCCTATAGGATACACTTTATACCTAAACACCTCAGGCTTAATCACAAAGTCGGGATCATAATTAGGAGAAGTTTCATCAGTTTCTTCATATTCACGCTGATTAAATAAGTTATAATGTAATATTGTTCCCTGTCCACTTCCCTCATCATCAATACCTAGACCATCGATTGTAACGTATTCATGGTCTTCTGGAATCCATTCATACTCCTCAGTTACATAACCTGCTGCTGCTGCTAAATCAAAACCATCAATTTTAGAAAAATCACAAGCTTCAATATACACATCATCAATACCATGGTCTACTGCACGATTTACTATATAAGTATAAGTATATACGCTTTCATTTCCTCCACAATCTGTATAAGTATACGTATAGATCACTTCTTTTTGGCAAAATTCATCAATTTCAGCTTCATCAGCGTTATTAGTTATAACAGCAGTAAGTGAGTTACCACAATGATCCGTTACTACTGGTGCTGTAGGTTGTATTGCTAAAGCTTCCTCTGATACTTCCTCAGTAACATCCTCTGGAACTGTTGGAGGCTCGGTATTTTTTATAAAAATAGTTTGTGGAACTTCAACTGTATTTCCACAACTATCTGCCACTTCATAAGTACGTGTCACTTCAATTTCATTAGGACAATTAGGATCAACTGTAGGCACATCCGAATAAGTGATTACTAAATCAACTCTTGCCGTAAAATTATCTTCTAAGGACACACCTAATAAAGCAAATTGAGAAGCAGCAGTATAAGCTTCTGGAGCATCAGATGCCGTACACCCTTGCACATTCAAAGCCTCTAATGAACCTTCCGATTCTGGAGCAATAAGGTCTGCTGATATCAAATGAACAGGAGAATAACCATCTCCACAAGCTCCACTCGAAAGTACGGCTCTTATATAATGTGTATCTGTCAATGCACCAATTTGTGCACCACTAAGTGTAGCCGAAGTTTCAGTAATAGTCGTAGAAGGTATAAATGAATCATCAGTAGAAACTTCCCATCCCACTATAGTACCTACAAAACCTGTAAGACTTACATCTCCTGGGTTTGTATTCGGACAAATCGTTTGGTTCACTGAAATCTCACCTGTAACTATCGCAGGATAATATGTAACGGTGTCGGTAAGATCAATAGTAGTTTCACAACCATTAATTCCAGTAACACGTAATAAATTAAAAATAACATCTGTAGTAGGCTCTGATACTGAAATAATCAGGCTTCCATCTGCACCAATCTGCTCTGTAAGCTCAGCCCCTCCATCAATAGTATAGGTTACTGTAGCTTCTGGTGTCCCTTGAACGTAATACTCTGCATCTTCACCAGCACATATTTCTCCAGCACTAACAAAATCAGTAATCTCAGTTATACTTACGGTAATTGTTCCTGTGGCTTCTAAGCCATCACAATCTCCCAATAAAGGAATCACATATTCAAACACCCCTGACTCGGTAGGTGTACCCTCTATGCTAATCATATCGGTATCCCAAGTCGCAGTAAGTCCTGATGGTAAATTTTGTGGTTCATCGATACCCGTAGCTCCCGTAGTAGTATGGGTAATCGTGGTAAGTGGCGTATTGATACAAACTTCGGGGGTGGTAGAGGCATCTGAAACCGTACAAGACAAAGGTGCTTCACTAAAATTGTCTGTAGGATTTGCAAAAGCCATACTATAACAAAGTATTGCACAAAAAAATAGAATATTTTTCATAGTATCTTTTTAGCTAAATGCGGTTAAAATGATTTTTTTAGTCGTTTAAATACAATTTAACTAAATAAAAGCACAATAACAAGATTTAACTATCTATAAAAAAACATAAAAACACTACAAAAGAACCTATTAATTAACTCAAACTCTTTTAGATAAGAATATTT
>CAYYNF010000022.1:0-18484 GCA_964472695.1 uncultured Flavobacteriaceae bacterium | reverse complement strand
ATATTTATATAGTCTCTAATTCTAAATAGCTTTTGTGAAGTATAATTTATTTAATTTTTTGATAAATCTTAGATCAGTTTTAATACTGTTTTTATGTTTTTTAGTACTAAAAATTGTATCTAAACTTTGGTTCTTTAACTTAGGACATCACCCATTTATTCAAGCAGATTGGCTTATTAATTATAATGATGGTGGCTTTAAAAGAAGAGGCTTATCTGGAAGTATAATTTTCTTAATTCAGGATTTTACGGGACTACAAATAAAATATATAGTTTTTAGTATACAATTATTCTTCTATATCATATTTTTTACAAGCTTTTTATTTCTATTTATAAAAAAAATCACTGTCAATTCTTTCTCTCTTCTTATATCTCCATTTTCCTTAATATATTTATTTAATCAAGATGAAATTATTGGTAGGAAGGAAATCATAATATTTGTTCTTTTTACTCTATTTGTTACGTTTTTGTCTAGTAGTAAGTTGGATAAAAAAAAAGAGTATTTATTTAGCCTAGGAATTGTTTTTAGTGTGTTATTTCACGAAGTTACGATATTTTATGTTCCATATTTTTGCTTAGCAATATATTGGTTTTCATGTGGTAATTCTCGTTGTGGTAGGTGTTTTTTTTACATGTTTCCATGTATATTGGTTACCCTACTAATTTTTCTTTTTGGAAAAGAAATTAATGAAGGTGAGTCTTTAAATATTCTTGCTAGTAGAGGTGTGAACGTAGATATAATGAAAACAGGAATTTTTACTTGGGATGAAATTCCTCTAGATTTATATAAGCAAAACTATACAAATGTATTTGTATATTTAGGTGGGGTATTATACATTTTCTTACATTATTATTATTATCTTAAAAGAGATTTCCCTAAAGAAGGTAATACAATTTTAAAATATTTTACTTTCATTATTATTTGGTCTCTTCCACTTTTTTATTTGGCTATTGATTGGGGGAGATGGTTACATATGCATTTCATATTTATGTTTATTTTGGTTGTAGCAAAACTACCTAATTCAGATAGCTTTCTTTTAATGAAAAAAAGTATAACTCCAACTTTAATTAAAAACGCTATCGTTTTTATTGTATTGAACACTTTTGTTATAAGATTTTTTTATACTTCTTCAATTGCGATTAGGTTATCTAAAACTATAGGTATTCCGTGCTTTAAGTTGTTGTATGCTTGGGTTACTAGGGGTGGTGTGTGAATAGTGTATTTCAAGTAAAGCTTTCATAAGAACTTATATAAGGTTGTGAGGTGCCTTTATTCTTATGAACTTTTGTACATAATATTTCTAGATCTGATATGAGCACCTTTTTTTAATTGACTACTAGTATCAGTTTCTAAAGATGCACCTTGAGCGTCTTGTAGTACTGAGTATTCATCTTGGTTGGTAGCCCTCATAAAGATAGAGAGTTCTTGATATGGGGTCTCTAAAATTTCTTGAGCTTTACTTACTAATTGTTTTCGAAGTTCTTTTTTGTAGGTTTCTACATATTGATCAACCTCTTCAATTGTAGGGTTATTGGCTTTAATGTATTTTTTTAATTTTTTAATAAACTCTTTTTGCTGTTCTTGAGGTGAAAATAGGAGATCACATTCAATTTCTTCCTCAATAAACATTAAATCTGACACTTTTCTAATGCGTTCATTTTCTTCTTTTTCAAGAGGTGCATTGGTTTTAACTTTTCCTAAAGCTAATTTCTCTACATAATTTTTGATTTCGAGGCTTATAGTTTCAGGTTTTATGTCGTCAGCTAATTCTAGAGCTAGAGTTTCTCTTCTGGTTATAGCATCAACTTTATCTTTATCTATTGTGTAATATTGAGTTTTATTACCATTTTCATCGGTATGTTCTGATATTATTGGTTTTCCTTCTTTGTCTGTTAAACATATTGTTGGGATAAGTAGCTCTATTTGTCGCCCCTTAAGTTGTGATAGTGCATATTCTGGGTACATAGTTCCTTGAAAACGAGCTTTAGGCATTCCTCGTATAGCAGAAGGTATAGTTCTATTCTCGGTATTATTATCTTCATTAATAGAGAAGTGATGTACAGGTTCGCTATTTGAATCGACCATTTGTGCTCCACGTATTAGTAATACGGCTCCTACAACACCTTCTATTTCATCTTCAAGTTTTACAGCTCTCTTTTTAACATCTCGATCCTCTTTTTTTAGTGACGGATCTTCTTTTATTTTTCGTAGTTCTTTTGTAATTAGTTTTTTAAAGTGGTTTTGGAGGGCTTTGTCTTCAAGGATTTCTATAAGTTCTATTTTGTTAATTACACGTTCATTTTCAGGTATGGTTAGGGTTTCTAAAACGCATAAATCAATAAATGGAGCACTACAGTCTCCTAATCCCTGTGCTAGTTTAGTGATCAGTAATCCTTTTTCTTTTATGTCTATTTCGGGATTAGCAAGCTTTTTTAGGTTGTGTACTAGTACGGGTTTTAGTATTTTTTCTATTACGTTTTTAGGAGTTTCTGTAATGGTCAGTTTGTCAAATGCTAGTTTAAGTATATTGGCAATATTCATTGCATACTGTCCGTTTCCTACTAGTACCCCTCTGTATAAGCCATCTATTTCATCATTATATAATTTGTCTATTTTTTCAAGGTTTTCAGTTATTACTTTTATAGTTTCGTCATTAAAATCTGAGGAAAACAATTTCTTTATATCTGCTCCTATACTTCTGCACTGTTCTTCACTAGAGTATCGGGTCTTATTTAGCCTTTCATCATCTTCCTTTCTATTGTTATGAGACAAGTAGGCTTTTAGGGTATCGGGAGATATTTTCCTAAGGAATCTTCTTCTTGTGTATTCATCTTCGAAGTTGGTAAGGGATGGGGGGGTAGGAATGATTTTGAATCCTTCTTTAGGTATTATGACTCCTTTCATTTTAGAGGCTTCTAGTAAAAAATCCCAATGTTCATCGCTAATTAAGTTTTCGGTGTTTTTATCTATGGCACAATATATAATGTAATTCGTAATTTCTTTGGGTAATTCATAAGTTCCAGAACTTTCTTTGCTTTTATGAATTTCTTTAGCGAAGTACTCTTTCCATATAGCATTAGAGAACCCTGTATCAGATAGGTTGGAGTCTGTTATATTTTTAAGTGCATATCTTAAATTTTTGGTTGTCGGAAGGGAGGTATTGGCATTGTTTAGGCTATCAATTAATCCTGTAGTGATGGCAGAGTTATCAGGGGTTAGTGTATTAGAAGGGTTTTCTTCTTTTAAGGCCTTGAAAAAATGATCTTTACGTGTTAATGCGGCTATAACTTTGTCATCTATTCTTATAAAATCATACTTTTCTGTGTTAAGATTATTTGCATTTTTGCTGGTGAGGTAGCTATTTCTGAGTTGATGTATGAGTAGTTCTCTAATTTTAGTATTTAGAATAGTTCCTTTTTCTTCTTCAAACAGATCACTACTGATGTAATTTTCGATATATGTTTGTATTTCATTTTTTGAGAAATACTTGTTTTTAACTATACTTCTTAATTCAGGAGACAATGCACTTCCAGTAACAAGCTCTAAATTTCTGCTATTGGGTATACATAGGTATAGTTCAGGAGATATTTTTTCTATTGCTTTTCGGGTTTCATCTTGTTTTTCGTTGATATTTGTGAATTTTTCACCATCAAATATATCATTACCAAATATATTTTTTAGATATTGTTTAGTCTCTTGGTTTAGGAAAGCTTTTGTTTCAGGAGTGTTACTACTAAATTGTTTAATAAGGTAACGTCCTATGTATAATTGTAATTCGAGATCTTCAGAAGGGTCTTCTTCAAGTTTCCCCATTTTGATATAATCATTAATATATGCTTCTAGTATTCCTACGGGAGCATTATTAGTTACAGGGTTCTTTAAGCTATAGTTTTCAAGTCTTAATAGTTCTTTCAGTAGTTTCTCAATTTCTGTTGGGTTAAAAACATCTTCTTCAATATTAGGATATATGTCTTTGAGTGCTGAAATAGTACTAGACGCTCTACTATTTTTTAATTTAAGCTGTTTATTTCCATTATTATCTGTTATCAGTTCACTGATATCCTTGATTCCTAATATGTTTTTGTTATAAAGTTTGTATAGGTCTTCATCAGAAAACAACTTACTAGTCTTTCCGTATATCAGTTGGTTAATGATATCTTTTCTAATGATAGTAGGGATTTCCTCACTTTCGTTAGCTACATATGTGTTGATATAATCATCTAGTGAGGCTTTAAATTTATCTTCGAATATATCTAATTCATATTCTTTATATAACTCATCGTCTATAGTGTTTTTGTAGTCAAATATGTATACGTATGCAGATAAGGATAATGGATTAATCGTTAAAGGAGATTCACTGTTTATATTTTCTTTGATGAAACTTCTTATGCGTTGATGTTCATCATCTGTTTTTAAATTGCCGGAAGCTACTATTTTTAGGAAGTTGCTTTCGATGGTATTTTTATTTACATATTCTAGATAGCTTGTGTATAGTTTTGAGTTAAATTCTTTTAACTCTCTTAACTCCTCGTTATTTAGTCGTCTATTAAGGTTTTTTAAACTGAGATTATATTGGTTGTTACGTGTCTCTTCTGATTTGTAAGGGGTTGTGAGTAATTTGATTACCCCAAGGTTTTGGGAGAGTATATTACTGCTTTTATAGTCTATTATAATGCTTTCGCCCTCGGATAACCTATCGCCTATTTCTTTTTTAAACCGATTTAAAAAAGAGTTGTCTTTATCATTTTTCTTAGCATAGTAATTTATAATGTATTTTGCTGCTTCATGGGTATAGAATTCTTGATTATTACTGTATCTTCGATCTTTAAACAATTCGTTAATAGGGAAGTATTCGAGATCTTCATTTACTTTACGTAAGTATGCTATTGCCTTATTTTTTAGAAGAGGAAGATTATCTAAAATACCGGTATCTACAGCTTGTAACAGGCTAGGTGTATCTGTTAACTTTACTGTAATTTCATTGTTGTGAAAATCAAAAATATCACATACATCTCCAATTTGGGATTTACTGTATGTGCTTGTATCGGAGAAAATATTGTTATAGTCTTGGTTGTTAAATAAAAATACTTCACCATGTTTTGCATCTTCTATGAAGAGTTCTAGTACTTTTTGTTCTATTTCGTTTAGATGCTCTTTTCCTTTTAGGTTATCAAGGTGTACTGATAAGCGGGCTTGTATGCGTTGTTTTAATTTGTTACTAAGTGAAGCGGGGTTGTCTTCTTTAAATAAATCATCTAAATAATCTAAATCATTATATGTGTTATTCTGTATGAATTTATCAATATCCTCATTACTAAGAGATGTTACAATGCCATCAATGAACTCCTCAGCTGATATATTTAAATTACATTCTCTTAATGTATCATATAGGTCAATAGTGTTTTTAACCCAGTCTTGAGGGGGACTTAGATCTTGATTTTTTAATCTATTTATTTTTGTGTAAAGGTTTCTAAAACTAGGATATCTTTTGTGTATTTTTTCACGTATTTCTTTAGGGAAAAGCGTGTCATCATTTAATTCTCCTAAAATTAATTTTCGTAAAAAGAAATCTTTAATATTAACTCCTGAAATATTTTCAGGTATGTGAGTGTTATCATTTAAGCTTTTTTCTATATCTCTTAGTTGTTCTATTTTGATTTCTTTATTTAAAAAAGTAAATGAGGAGTTCATTGTTTGTGTTTTCTCGCAAATATAAATAGAGGAGTATTCTTGCTCTTCAAATGATGATGACTGTTAAGTGAATCGTGTGTTTTATTAAGTGAAGTATTAAACAGTAAAGTATTTCTTAGAAAAGAAAGCTTTTAATTAAATTTTTAGTAAACGCTATTTAAAAAAGATGAGATCACAGACTTCGTTCGTGGTAAGGTAAATATATGTTGAAAAAGTTTCTAAATAGGAAAAGTGACGAGCTTGTTTTGTAGAACTGTATTTTAATGTTTTTTTTGATGTCAAAAGGCTCATGGAAATTTAGGTAATTCTCTTATATTTGAGTTTAAATTGTCAGTATGGCTAAGAAGCAAACGGTAAAGAAAACATCGGCAAAGCCTAAGAAAAAAATAAAAATAGCTATTAGCTTATCTTCAAAGCAACGTTTGGTATTAGGAATGTTATTGTTGTTGTCAGCAATAGCAGTTTTCATATCCTTATGTTCATATTATTTTACATGGCAATATGATCAGAGTCAAATAGATCATTTAGAAGAAGAGGTAGAGGTCGAAAATTTATTACAGCGTTTTGGTGCTTATATTGGAAACCTGTTAGTTTTTAAAGGTTTTGGTATAATGTCTTTTACATTCCCAGTACTTATTGCTCTTTCGGGAATTAGTTATATGACGAAGGCAGGACAGCAAAGCTTAAAGAAGCGTTGGTTTTGGGGAATGTATTTAGTATTACTAGGTTCAGTATTTTTTGGTTTCTTTACCTACTTAGATGGTCTGCTATCAGGTGTTGTAGGCTTTGAGATAAATACCTACCTACGTACTTATATTGGTGTAGTGGGTACTTTTTTAGTTGTTCTATTTTTTTTAATGACATATCTTATACTTTGTTTAGAGCTTACTCCAGAGAAGGCTTATAATTTCTTTAAAGTTCAATTTTCACGATTAAAGAATACTTCGAGTAGCTGGTCAAGCTCTATGGGTACTAAAAACATTAGGGCAGGTGTAGATAGGGTACGAGAGACTGTGGTTTCTCAGTTACAACAAGAAGAAGAGATTGTTGAGCAAGAGGTTGAAGAACAATCAATTTCAAAAGTATCTACATCCGTTAGTATTCAAAAGGAAGTACAAGAGCCTTTCGGTAAAACAGATATTTCCACCGCTACTTCATCAGTTACTAAACAGTCAACTGTACCATCTTCAGAAAAATTCGATACTAGTACTTCTACAACGAAAGATCCCGCTGATAATACCTTAAATTTAACGGTAAATTCAAAAGACCATATAGATACGGCAAGTACGCTTTCAACTAAGACCATTTCTAGTAATTTTGAAATTGAAGAAGTGAAAGAGGAAGAGGTTGTAGAAGAAACCTTTGAAGTGAATCATAGCATAGAGAAAGAAGAAGATCCTAACGTGATTAGTAATAAGTTGGTAGAGGATTTTGGAGAATATGATCATACATTGGAATTACAAAATTACCAATACCCGACATTAGATTTACTTCAGGATTATGCTAACCATAGCAATACGATTACCATTGATCAATCAGAGCTAGAGGAGAATAAAAATACTATTGTTGAGACGCTTAAGAACTATAAAATAGGGATTGCTCATATTAAAGCAACTATTGGTCCTACAGTAACACTTTATGAAATTGTGCCCGAAGCAGGAGTGCGTATTTCTAAAATAAAGAATTTGGAAGATGATATCGCATTGTCATTGGCGGCTTTGGGTATTCGTATTATCGCTCCAATTCCAGGTAAAGGAACTATTGGTATTGAGGTGCCTAATAAAAAGTCAACAATAGTGTCAATGCGTTCTTCTATTGCGGCAACTAAGTTTCAGAATACTGATATGGAGTTACCAATATCATTTGGTAAAAATATCTCTAATGAAACTGTAGTTGTAGATTTAGCTAAAATGCCTCACTTGTTAATGGCAGGAGCTACTGGGCAAGGTAAGTCGGTAGGGTTGAATTGTATTTTAACTTCCCTTTTATATAAGAAGCATCCTGCTGAGGTAAAATTTGTACTAGTAGATCCTAAAAAAGTGGAATTAACCCTTTTTAATAAGATTGAACGACATTTTTTGGCAAAGTTGCCCGATACAGAGGATGCAATTATTACAGATAATGCTAAGGTTATTAATACACTAAATTCTTTGTGTATTGAAATGGATGATCGTTATGAGTTGTTGAAAAATGCATATGTAAGAAATATAAAAGAATACAATGCTAAGTTTAAGTTACGTAAACTTAATCCAGAAAATGGACATCGCTTTTTACCTTATATAGTTCTTGTAATTGATGAGTTTGCTGATTTGATTATGACTGCGGGTAAGGAAGTAGAACTTCCTATAGCACGATTAGCACAACTTGCTCGTGCAGTTGGGATTCACTTAATTATAGCTACACAGCGTCCTTCGGTAAATGTGATTACAGGTATGATTAAAGCGAACTTTCCTGCTAGGGTAGCTTTTAGGGTGATGTCTAAGATAGATTCACGTACCATTTTGGATGCAGGAGGTGCAGACCAGTTGATAGGTCGAGGAGATATGCTTTATACTAATGGTAATGATTTAATTAGAATTCAGTGTGCTTTTGTGGATACCCCAGAGGTGGAGCGTATTACTGATTTTATTGGAGCACAAAAAGCCTATGCTACAGCACATATGTTACCCGAATACCAAGGTGAGGATGGAGGAGCTACTTCTTTAGAAGATAATATTGCGGAACGAGATAAACTTTTTGTACAAGCGGCTGAAGTAATTGTTACCGCACAACAAGGGTCTGCCTCTTTATTACAACGAAAGTTAAAACTAGGGTATAACAGGGCGGGAAGATTAATCGACCAGCTTGAAGCAGCAGGTATCGTAGGTCCTTTTGAAGGTAGTAAGGCTAGACAGGTATTAATACCTGATTTAGTGTCCTTAGAGAAGTTTCTGAGTGAAGAATAGTTTTGTGAGTTTTATTCTTTTCAGTAAGAAGTTTAGATTATTATTTTAGTTGTTTTCACTTTGGTCTGAATTTTGGGTAGTACTATCAAAATATTAAAATAATTTATACAATGAAAACAATAGTAGTAAAGTTAGTTTGTTTTTTAATGCCTTTATTGTCATTCGCACAAGATGCTGATGCTTTTTTGGATGATGTTTATAATAAGGTGACTTCATATGAAAATATTCATATAGATTTTAAGTATGCACTTCGTAATGTTGAGCAAGGAGTGTCTCAAGAAACACGAGGAGATGTTACCTTACAAGGTCAAAAGTTTGTTTTAAATTTATTAGGAGTAACACAACTTTATGATGGTAATAAACTTCATGTTATCATTCCTGAAGATGAGGAAATTAATATCTCAAAATTTAATGAAGAAGGAATGTCCCCTTCAGAATTATTGACGTTCTATAAGAAAGGTTTCAAAGCAGAAATGGATATAGTCCAAAATATTAGTGGTAGAAAAATACAATATGTAAAACTTACACCTACTACTAAAACCGCAGAGTATAGTCATATCTTATTGGGTGTTGATCAGGAATCAAAGCATATTTACCGTCAAATTATCATTCAAAATGACGGTACTGAAATTACAATTACAGTGAATAAGTTTAAGCCTAATCAGCCTTTATCTGATACTCTATTTACTTTTGATATGGCAAAATATTCAGATTATTATATTAACGAATTAGACTAATTTTAGAAGTTTTGAAATTAATTGATCGATATATTTTTAAAGAGTTTCTACAAAAGTTTGTGATAATTTTTATAGTTCTTATGTTTCTCATGATATTGCAAATGATATGGTTGTATATATCAGAGTTAGCAGGGAAAGATTTGGAACTTTCTGTTATTGGTCGATTTATTTTATATGCTTCTCCTAATTTGATTCCTTTAACTTTACCCTTATCCATATTATTTACTTCTATTATGGTGTTTGGTGAGTTCTCTGAACATTATGAGTTCGCTGCAATGAAATCAACAGGTATTTCATTGCAAAGAGCCATGAGGTCACTTATCATTTTTATGGTGTTTTTAAGTATAGGTACTTTTTTCTTTGCAAATAATGTTATTCCTGCTTCTCAAAAGAAGTTTATAGAACTCCGTAGAAATATTGTTCGTATGAAGCCTGCTAGGGTAATTGTTGCCAATCAATTTAATGAGGTAGGTGATATAAATATTAAAATAAGTGAGAAGTATGGAGATAATGACCAGTTTATTGATGATGTAATTATTCATAAAAAAAATCCCATTAGAAAAGGAAACTTTACAGTTATAAAGTCTGAAAAAGGAGAACTTGTAAGTGCAGAAGATTCAGGTGTATTGTCGCTTGTTTTAGAAAATGGTTATTATTATGATGAGGTGCAGTCCAAAGATTATGATGAACAGCAGAAAGAACCTTTTGTGAAAGCAAGTTTTGATAAGTATGCGATTAACTTAGATTTGAGTAAACTTAATAAGGAGAAAAAATCTAATAACAGTCATGTGAAAAATCGAAAAATGCTAAACGTAAGTATGCTTAAAAATGATATTGACTCACTGACTAAGCTCATAAAGGGGAGTAAAGAAGAGTATAAAGCTAAGAGTTTAAAGAATCTTTCTGTTCATAATACCATGCGTACTCTTAAGTTGAAATGTACAGTGCCTACTTATCCAAAGTCAATTATTGATATTTACGATTATGATAAACGAGATGATATTCTTTCTAATGCATATAGTGCGGTAAATCGTCAAATTACTAGGTTGGAACTTTTTAAGAAATCACAACGAAAAGAAAATGAACGTCTTAATAAGTTTACGGTAACTTTACATGAAAAGTATGCCTTAGCTTTCAGTTGCTTAGTGCTCTTCTTTATAGGGGCACCCTTGGGGGCAATTATCAGAAAAGGAGGTATGGGATTACCTTTAGTATATGCTTTATGTATTTTCTTGGCATATCATTTTATAGGTATTTTTACTAAAAATAGTGCGGAAGATGGAAGTATCTCACCAGTATTATCGAGTTGGCTTTCTACAATTCTAATTTTACCTTTAGGAATCTTTTTCACTTATAGAGCAACTACAGAAAAACATTTAATCAATTTTAGTGATTTGTTTACAAAGTTATTTTCTCTTTTTAAGAATAAGAGAAAGTAATATCTTTACAAAATATAATCCATAGTATTAGTTAAGATTGAATTCAGAAAATAAAGAGACTATCCAGCTAGATTCTATAGAGTCGGCTATAGCAGATATAAGAGCGGGGAAGGTAATCATTGTTGTTGATGATGAAAACCGAGAGAATGAAGGAGACTTTTTAGCAGCTGCTGAAAATGTTACTCCTGAAATGATAAACTTTATGGCTACACATGGTCGTGGTTTGATTTGTACACCTTTAACAGAAAAAAGATGTGAAGAGCTTAAGCTTGATATGATGGTGGGTAATAATACCGACCCCATGCAAACAGCTTTTACAGTTTCAGTGGATTTGAATGGAAAAGGGGTTACTACAGGTATCTCGGCAAGTGATCGTGCTAAAACAATACAAGCCTTAGTAGACCCTGAGACCAAACCACAAGAGTTGTCTAGACCAGGACATATTTTCCCTTTGAAGGCTAAGGAAGGTGGGGTGCTACGAAGAACTGGACATACTGAAGCTGCTATTGATTTTGCTAGACTTTCAGGGTATCAGCCAGCGGGTGTAATTGTCGAAATTATGAATGAAGATGGTACCATGGCAAGATTACCTCAGTTGGTAGAAATCGCACGTAAGTTTGATCTTAAGTTGGTATCTATAGAGGATTTAGTTTCTTACCGTATGCAACATGATTCATTAATTCAACGCGTTGAAGATTTTGAGTTGAATACACGTTTTGGGACATATCGCTTGCGAGCTTATAAGCAAACTACCAATAATCAGGTGCATATTGCATTAACGAAAGGTAGTTGGAGTATAGGTGAAGAAGTGCCTACACGAATCAACTCTAATTTATTTGATAATGATATTTTGGGTGTTCTTGCGTTAAGTCCAGATGATAAACTTCGTAAAACTTTTGAGGTTATTAATAGAGAAGGGAGAGGTGCTGTTATTTTTATTAATCAAGAAGGGCAATCGTTAAATTTATTATCGAGATTAAAGCAAATTCGTCTGGATAATCAGGATAATCAGGATCCTTTTACAGCACCTAAGATTACTACCGATGTTAAAGATTTTGGTATAGGAGCACAAATTTTACATGATTTAGATATATCCAAAGTAGCATTGATTACTAATAGCAAGCAATTAAAGCGTGTAGGAATGGTGGGGTATGGTTTAGAGTTGTCAAACTACTTAAAGTACTAGTAGCTCTATTACACCTCTGTTAATATTTAACCTATTAAAATAACAAAGCCTAAAGTATTTTAAAATAAATATTTTAGGCTTTTTAAAATTTAATTATATGTTTAGTCAAAGGCAAATTATTTTTGGAATATGCTTTTTTATAGTTTTTGTAATTTGTACAGTATTTAGTTACCGTAAAGATATAGCTGTTCATGCTAAACACTATAAAGGTACTAAGTGGATTATTCTATTTTTTATAGCATTTATTCTTCTGCTTTTTGGTTTAAAAGTGTTTCTAAATTTCTAGAATTATTTTCTTTATGTTTTAATTAAGGAGAGTTTAGTTGCTATTTGTAATTATTGAAATGTAAAATTGATAAATACCCCTCTGCTGGACATACGTGATATGAATGAAGTATAAAGGCTATTAGGATTTTCATCAGCAACTAGTTCATTAGTGAGTGAGTATACACCACGTATCGAAGGTGTGAATTTAAAATAAGGTAGAAAAAAATCGATACCAAATCCTAGTTCGTAATTAAATGAATGTTGTTTTACTCTAAAAGTACCACTTTCATTATCATTAGCACTATCTTCTCGGCTAGATAGGTTAATTGAGTTAGATAATCCTCCTACTAAGAAAGGTTTAAAGTTGTTGAAACGTTTTGTAGATACTTTTAGTAGTAAAGGAATATGTACGCTAGTAGTTTCTAAGTTACGTGTGTTATTGTCCTCTTCTGCGATGTTAGGAAAAGTAAGTATTCGGGTGTTGAAGAAAACCCCTGGTTCAGTACGTAGGTCCAAATAGTCATTGATACGAACATTTCCTATAAGCCCAACATTAAAACCAATATTTTCTTTAATTTGAATATCTTGGTTGGGAAGGTCAGTATTTGATCTATCAGCGGTGTATTCAAAATCATAATCGAAATTATTTCCTCCAAGGTAATATCCCCATCTAAATTTTCGTTTATCGTGATTTTCACGGTTAATTACACGTTCTTTTGAAAATATTTTTTGAGCCTGTATTGTCTGTAGACTCAAAAGTAGTAAGAGTATACTTGTAATTTTTTTCATAACTTATTTGCTAGAAGAGTAAATTGTGGCCACCCCAAATGTTTGAGGGTAGTTTTTTACATCGACAAAGCCAATGTTTCTTAGAATTTTATTTAAAGCTTCTCCATAAGGAAAATTAGCTGCACTATCACTGAGGTATTGATAGGCTACTTTATCTTTAGAAAAGGTTTTACCTATTAAGGGTAATATATTTTTAGTATAAAAAGAGTATCCAGCTTTATATATAGGATTTGTCGGTACTGAAGTTTCTAGTATAGCAAAAGTACCACCAGGCTTTAGTACCCTGTAGATTTCAGATAGTCCTTGTTCTAAATTTTCAAAGTTACGTATACCAAAAGAAACAGTAATAGCATCGAAATAATTATCTTGGAAATCAATTTTTTCACCATCGCCAAGGATCATATCAATTTTTTTAGATAATAGCTTTTTGTTAACTTTTTGTTTTCCAATTTCAAGCATTCCAGGCGATATATCAAGTCCTATAATCTTGTCTGCTCCTGTTTTTGTTAAGTTTATTGCAAGATCTCCTGTTCCTGTTGCAACATCTAGTATTATTTTAGGTCTTTCTTTAGTAAGCAGGTCTACTAATTTGTTACGCCACTTAATATCGATTCCAAAAGAGATTACACGGTTCAGTTCATCGTAATTTTTGGAGATATTATTGAACATAGAAGTAACTTGCTGTTTCTTACTATCTTTGGAAGCTTTGTATGGTGTTATATTTTTAGTCATATAAGTGCTTTGAACAAATATATATATTTGGTTTTTGATAAACTTAAAAACAGATGCTTTTTAGAACACTATTTATCAAATATTTTATATTTGCTCATTAATCGTTTAGGTAGCTTTGTATATAGCTTTTTAAAATTTTTTTTATGAAAATAATCATTGCAGGAGCAGGTGAGGTTGGGTTTCATTTAGCGAAATTACTCTCGTTCGAGTCTCAAGATATTACTTTAATAGATCTTAATAAAGATGCGTTAGCAAAAGCAGAGAAGCAACTTGATATTCGTACTGTAAAAGGAGATTCAACTTCAATACAAGTTCTTAAGGATTCAGAGGTTTCTGAAGCAGATTTGATTATAGCAGTAACGGGAGTAGAATCGGTTAATATCACTACTTGTGTTTTAGCAAATCAGTTAGGGGTAAAGCAATCTATAGCAAATATTTCGAATCCTGAATTCATAGATAATGAAAATGAAATTGGATTCAAAAAATTTGGAATTGACGAGTTAATATCTCCAGAGATGTTAGCTGCTGACGAAATTAGTTTGTTATTGGATCAGTCAGCATTTAATGATAGTTATCAGTTTGATAAAGGAGCGTTAATGATGGTAGGTTCTGTACTTACAGAGGATGCACCTTTTGTAGGTAAGACGGTTCAGGAGGCAGCACAAATATATCCAGAACTCCATTTTATACCAATAGCGATACAACGTGATGGTACACAATTTACTATTATCCCAAGAGGAGCTACTAAATTTGAAAAAGGAGATCATGCATATTTTGTGACTTCAAAGGAAGGGCAGGATGAATTATGTAGTCTTACAGGGAAAGTGAAGGTTAAGATTAAAAATGTAATGGTATTGGGAGGTAGTGATATAGGAATTAAGGCTACTGAAGATTTATGTAATAAAGGTTTTAATGTGAAGCTTGTAGAACAAGACCCTCGTAAGGTATTTGATTTAGCTGATAGATTGCATAAAGCTATGGTGATTCATGGAGATGGACGTAATATGGAGCTTTTACAAGAAGAGGGACTTCCTGATATAGATGCATTTGTTGCTGTTACTGATGATTCAGAAACCAATATTATGTCCTGCTTAATAGCTAAGTCACAAGGTGTAAAGAAAACTATCGCTTTGGTAGAGAATATGAATTATTTCCAGTTTTCTAATTCTATTGGTGTAGATACATTGATTAACAAGAAATTGATGGCAGCGAATTCTATATTTAGACATATTCGAAAAGGAGAGGTGCTAGCTATGACGACTTTAAATAATATGAATGCGGAGCTGATTGAGTTTGAAGTAAAGGAAACATCAAAGGTAGCGGACTGTTTAGTAAAAAATATTAGCTTCCCAGCTTCGTCAATTGTTGCAGGTGTTATAAGAAATGGTGAAGGACAAATTGCTTTAGGTGACTTTAGAATCAAACCTAAGGACAAAGTCGTAGTGTGTTCGTTGCCAAAAAGTATCGCAGAAGTAGAAAAATTATTTGATTAATATGCCAAAACTTAATTTAAAAATTATCGGTTTTATCATGGGGTTACTGTTACTATGTAATGGTGGTTTCATGCTTATTGCTGCTCTTGTAGGTTATCTTTATGAAGATGGGGTTTCACTACAAATTCTGATTTCATCACTTATAACTCTAGCAATAGGAGGAGGGTTGATGTTAGTTGGTAAAAATCATGATAAAAATTTAGGAAAAAGAGATGGTTATATCATAGTTACATTTGGTTGGATTTTTATGTCACTTAGTGGGACATTACCTTATGTGCTTACAGGAGCTATTCCTCACTTTCCTAATGCATTTTTTGAAACTATGTCGGGATATACCACAACAGGAGCTTCGATATTAGATGATATAGAAGCTGTTCCTTATGGAGTATTGTTCTGGAGAAGCCTTACGCATTGGATTGGGGGTATGGGAATTATCGTATTAGCAATAGCGATTTTACCTTTGCTAGGTATTGGTGGAATGGAACTGTTTTCAGCAGAAGCTCCTGGGCCTAGTGCTGATAAGTTACATCCACGTATTACAGATACCGCTAAAAGGTTATGGCTGATATATGTAGCTTATACTGCTATTCAGACAGTTTTGTTAAAACTTGCAGGAATGAATTTTTTCGACGCAATAAATCATTCGTTAAGTACATTGTCTACAGGTGGTTTTTCAACTAAAAATGCTAGTATAGCACATTGGAATGATAACCCAATGATTCAGTGGATTATTATTATTTTCATGTTCATTGCAGGGGCTAATTTTGTGTTAAGTTATTTTGCTTTTAGAGGCAAGTTTAGTAAGGTGATTCAAGATGAGGAATTTAAGTATTATGCCTCTTTTATTATCGGTTTTTCCTTTCTCGTAGCATTAATAATTTATTTTCAAGCAGATGTTACCCAGTCCACTATTGAACACCCTATGGTATGGGGAGAATTTGAAAGTGCCTTAAGGCATGCTGCTTTTCAGGTATTAGCTGTAGTGACTACTACAGGGTTTGTAAGTGCAGACTTTACAATGTGGACACCTTTCTTGACAGTCTTCTTCTTTGGACTTATGTTTTCAGGAGGTTCTGCAGGGTCTACATCAGGAGGTATAAAAGTTGTTCGTCATTTAATAACTATTAAAAATGGATTTTTAGAGTTTAAGAGGGCCTTACATCCAAATGCAATTTTACCAGTACGTTATAATAACAAGGCGGTTACACGTGAAATTGTATTTACGATATTAGGTTTTTTTATTTTATACTTTTTATCATTTATTATCGGAGCTCTAGTATTTGGAGCCTTAGGTTTAGATTTTACCTCAGCAGTTGGAGCAGCAGCGACTTCTCTAGGTAATGTAGGACCAGGTTTAGGTCAATTGAGTCCTGTGAATAATTTTAACTCTCTTCCTGATTTAGGAAAATGGTGGTGTTCGTTCTTAATGCTTTTAGGACGATTAGAATTATTTACAGTGTTAGTTATTATGACACCATTTTTTTGGAGAAATAGATAAGTGTTTATATCTGTTAATGTCAACAAAATAGACTTAAGATACTCTATGTATTTTAAGTCTATTTTGTTTTAGAGTTTCTTTTAATCCATTGACTCTTCATCATTGTCATCTTCTATGAATTCTTTTTCATTTGTAGTTTCATCATTATTTGTAGCTTCATCGATAATTGTTTGAATATCTTCGTCACTAAGAAATTCGCTACTATCTACTTCTTCTACACATGATGTAATAGTGATTAAGCTAAAGATTCCAATAATATAAGTTAGTTTTTTCATAATATATTTTGTTAGAGGTTGGGTTTGTAATAGAGGTTATATGCCTTAGAATATCGAAAAAGTAATCTTTAAATAGAAGTTAAAAACAATTTTGATATTTATAGGTTAGTCTAAAATTCATTTTTAGTTTTTTTAGGTACTCTTAATAATAATAAGCACCCGATACTAAAAAATATAATAAAGAATAATATAGCACTACGTGAGCTTCCAGTAAAATCTACAATATAGCCATATAAGAACATACCTATAATAATACCAATTTTTTCGGATACATCATAAAAACTGAAATAGGAAGTGGTGTCTTCTGTGTTTTTAGGAATAAATTTAGAGTACGTAGACCTAGATAGTGACTGAATGGCTCCCATCACTAGTCCAACAAATCCAGCTGTAATATAAAACTCTAAAGGACTGTGAAGGAAATAGGCATATATACAAATGCAAATCCAAATAAGGTTAATACCTATTAATACATAGATATTACCTACTTTATTCGCTATGTTAGTAGCGATCCATGAACCAAGAATAGCTACGAGTTGTATAACGAGTATACTAATAATAAGACCTGTTGTAGCTCCATTTTCTTCCCATTCCACTTCTTTTGTTCCGAAGTAAGTAGCTACTAACATTACAGTTTGTACAGCCATACTATATACAAAGAAAGCTCCCAGATAGCGTCGTAATGGAAGGTTAATTTTTATTTTATTCCAAATGAGTTTTAATTCTTTATATCCATTTAGTAAGATGTCAGTGGATATCTTATTTTTATTTTTTGAGTTAGGAAGGTAGTGATAGGTGTATTGACTGAAGCCTATCCACCAAACCCCTACTAATACAAAAGAGATTTTAGTAGGTATTAGTTCTGAATCAAACCCAAAAAGGTCATGTTTTAGAATGAGTATTAGTGATAAAATGAGCAGTAAAACACTGCCTATATATCCCATTGAAAAGCCTTTTGCACTTAATCGGTCTTGATCTTTGGGTTCGGCAATATCAGGTAGGTATGAGTTGTAAAATACTAGACTACACCAAAATCCAATTAATGCAAAAAAGTAACATGATAGTCCCCAAGTTAGGTTTTCCAAATTAAATTGATATAAACCAATACATGAGAGTGCACCTAAGTAACAAAAGAATTTCATGAAGCTTTTTTTATTTCCTTTATAGTCTGCTATTCCCGATAAAATAGGACTGAGTATTGCTACAACTAGGAATGCACTACCTGTAACGTAACTAATAAGTGTTTCGTTATTAAGTGTATATCCCCAAAATAGTACATCATCATTTCCGTTTTCATCAACAGTAAGTCCCGCCCAAAATATCGGAAATATTGCTGATACAATAACAAGTGAATATACAGAGTTTGCCCAGTCATAGAATGCCCATGCATTCATTATCTTTTTGTTTCCTTTGACTATATTGCTTTCTTTCATAT
>CAYYNF010000021.1:0-18762 GCA_964472695.1 uncultured Flavobacteriaceae bacterium | reverse complement strand
GTATTTACAGGGATGAGTCTAGCACTTTACAAAAATATGAAGAATGTGTTAGTAATCTAGAGCAATACTTTGGCGACCAACATCAAAAATTAAAAGATCTATTTCACGATGCATATGACACATTATCTCTAAATCTTGATATCGGAAAACCGATTAAAATTAAAGGTTTTATAGACGTAGATGAAATAGGATCTCATATACGAAACCAAAGAATAATAACAGAACGTAAACAACAACTAGCTAACTACTTGCTAAACAAATATAAAATTGAAACTCAAGAAAAACCCACAAAAAGTGTATCTTTTAGAGAAGATGTACAACTACGAATACTTACTACTAATGAAAGTATTAAAGATAGACAAGAGAATGACCAGTTCAGAGACTATCTAATACCTTTACCAATGTTTGAAGAAACAAGAGTATCTGGTATAAAAGCTATTAAAAAGAGTACCCGTGAAAAGTTCAAATTAAAAACTCATGAAGAGCGAGCTATTCAAACAACTAACAAAAAGATTAAAATAAATTAACACTAATTTACAGGTAAAAAAAATCGCCATAAAACTTATCAGGTTTTATGGCGATTTAAAATATAACTAATACTAGTTATATAAAAAATTTGCACTGCGTACTATTAAGCAATAGCATCAAAACTTCTCTTTATAAAGTTAGTAAGTGCTTCACCTTTTAATAAGTTTTGCGAAAGTTTTGCTAAATCTAATGCTTGGTTAATAAGCTCTGACTTTGCATCTTCATTATCAGTCGCATTAATTTTATCTACTAATCCGTGGTTTGAATTTACTACTAAGTTATAAGACTCAGGGAAATTTCCAAACATGTTCATTCCTCCCCCACCTGTTGCTTGCATTTCTTTCATTCTACGCATAAACTCAGGTTGTGTTATAATAAATGGAGAAGCATTGCTATCCATAGCCTCTACCTGTACAGTATAAGTTTCCTTAGGCACTACACTTTCTATAGTAGTTTTTAAAGCTTCTTTTTCTTCATCAGACAACTTTGAAATAGAAGCATCTTCTTTCTTAATTAAGTTATCAACATGATCACCATCTACACGTACAAAAGTAGTATTTTCAAAAGTTGATTCTAACTTTTGGATTAAGTGAGAAACAATAGGAGAGTCTAATAATAACACCTCGTAGCCTTTATCTTTTGCTGCTTGGATATAACTGTGTTGTGCATCTTTTTCAGAAGCATAAAGCACTACTAACTTCCCATCTTTATCTGTTTGATTTTCAGATATCTTTTCTTTTAATTCCTCAAAAGTAAAGTATGTGTTATCTACTGTTGGATAAAGAGCGAAGTTTTTCGATTTATCAAAAAACTTATCTTCTGATAACATTCCATACTCAATAACTACTTTTATATCATTCCATTTCGCTTCAAAGTCAGCACGGTTATTCTTGAATAATGAGTTAAGTTTATCAGCTACTTTACGAGTAATATAACTACTAATCTTCTTTACTGCACCATCAGCTTGCAAATAAGAACGTGATACGTTTAATGGAATATCAGGAGAGTCAATAACTCCACGTAACATTGTCAAGAATTCAGGTACAATACCTTCTACATTATCTGTTACGAATACTTGATTTTGATATAACTGGATTTTATCCTTTTGTATTCCCATATCAGCACCTAACTTAGGGAAGTATAAAATTCCAGTAAGGTTAAAAGGATAATCTACATTTAAATGAATATTGAATAATGGCTCTTCAAATTGTGTTGGGTATAACTCTCTATAGAAGTCAACATAATCTTTATCCTCTAACTCCGACGGTTGCTTAGTCCAAGCTGGTGTTGGATTATTAATTATATTATCTACTTCTTGTGTAGGAGCAGGATCTTCTTCTTTAGCACCTTCTGGTTTTGGTAAAGTTTCTGTCTTTGTACCAAACTTAATAGGCACTGGCATAAACTTATTATACTTTGTAAGTAGTCCACTAATTTTACTATCCTCTAAAAACTCCTCTTCTCCTTCTGATACGTGTAAGATAATTTCTGTACCTCTATCTGATTTATCAGACTCTGTTAAAGAATAAGTAGGTGACCCATCACAAATCCAGTGTGCTGCAGGAGCATCTGTGTGTGACTTTGTTATAATTTCTACTTTATCAGCTACCATAAATGCTGAATAGAACCCTAATCCAAAATGCCCTATAATACCTGAATCTTTGGCACTATCTTTATATTTATCTAAGAATTCTTCTGCTCCAGAAAATGCAACTTGATTGATATATTTTTCAACCTCTTCTGCGGTCATCCCCAAACCTTGGTCAATAATATGAATTTTCTTCCCTTCTGCATCTAACTTTACTTCGATAACAGGGTTTCCATATTCACTTTTAGATTCCCCAATAGTCGTAAGATGCTTCAATTTTAAAGTTGCATCTGTTGCATTTGAAATTAACTCTCTTAAGAAAATTTCGTGATCTGAGTATAAAAACTTTTTTATAAGTGGAAAAATATTCTCCACAGAAACGTTAATATTTCCAGTAGCCATATTTATTATTTTTTGATTTTACGTAACCACATTTCAAAAAGAATACCACTAACAAAAACATGACATATTGTCACTACAACTTACTTATATATGTCGTATATACACTTTCCGACTATTACCTTGAGTAATGACATTCTAAATATTTTTGACTCTCGGAAGGAAGAGAACAAAATTTATTCGTTAGCTTTTAGATAAAAACCCTAACAGTTAAGATCAATCCACTCTCACACAAACGCTTCCGTATGGACTATCGTATCATTCATTTTTTTCAAAAAAAAGTGACATCTCCCTCTCTCTTTTATTTCTGAAAATTATAAATCTACAGTAACTTCATCAGAAGTTTCATCTGCTAGTTGAACTATTTCAAAAAGAATACTCTTGTTTTATAGGGGTTAAAACACTATACATTTAACAATATATTTTGTTTAATTTTTTTACATTAAAATTAAACAGTTGTATTTTTCAAATTAAAACAAATTTTATGGAAAGCAACAGTGAAGTTTCTAAAGATCAAATTTCAAAAGGTGAATTGATACGTATTTACATGGAACATGTACTTGAGCATGGCTTCCCTAAATCGGTATATGATTTCGCTAAGAAAAATAATTTCTCGGAAGCTGATTTTTATAATTTTTATGGAAGTTTAGACAGCATAAAAAAAGCAATATGGATAGCCTTTTACGAACATGTTGAAACATTGATATACAAAAATGAAGCGTTCAACTCATACAATAATCGAGAGAAGCTACTAACATTTTACTTTACGTTTTTTGAAATGCTTACCGCAAATCGCAGCTATGTATTACTTACACTAGATGCAAATGGGAATAAGCTTGAAAACCTCAAACAACTAGCAAGTTTACGAAATAAAATAATTGAATTTGGAAAAACGATTATTGGAGCTATTAACGAAGAACAGCCTATAAAATTTCTAAAGAAACCTGAAGCAATCGTTACAGAAGCCATTTGGGTACAATTCTTATTTCTATTAAAATTTTGGATAAAAGACGAATCTCAAGGATTTGAAAAAACCGATGTTGCTATTGAAAAATCTGTACACACTGTCTTTGATATTTTTGATAACACCCCCTTAAATAGTATCATAGATTTCGGAAAATTTCTATGGAAAGAAAGTACAACATAATATTATAACAGTATGAAAACTATAGACAAAATACCTACTTCAAAAATAGGTAGGACTAGCGAACTGATTAAAACAGGAGTCAAGATTAGTGGAAATTACTTAAAATATTATTCCAAAAAAGCCGTTAATCCTGAACTAAGTAAAGATCAATTAAACAAAGATAATGCGTCAGACATATACGATGGCCTTAAAAACCTTAAAGGAAGTGCTCTTAAAGTAGCTCAAATGCTATCAATGGAAAAAAGCCTATTACCTCAGGCATACGTTGAACGCTTCTCTCTGGCACAGTTTAGCGTACCACCACTATCGGCTCCATTAGTTCGAAAAACATTTAAAAAATATTTCAAACAATATCCTGAAGAAATTTTCGACGAATTCACCTCAAAATCAGTAAATGCTGCAAGTATTGGACAGGTCCATAAAGCAACAAAGGATGGTAAAAAATTAGCCGTAAAAATTCAATATCCAGGTGTAGCCGACAGTATTAGCTCTGATTTAGCCATGGTGAAACCCGTGGCAATACGTATGTTCAATTTAAAAGGGCAAGATTCTGACAAATATTTTAAAGAAATTGAAGGAAAACTACTTGAAGAGACAGATTATAATTTAGAACTAAAACAAAGTCAAGAAATTACTGATGCCTGTACTCATATTCCAAACTTAAGGTTCCCTAAATATTACGCTAAATACTCTTGTGACCGAATTCTCACTATGGACTGGATGGACGGACTACACCTTAGTGAATTTACCGCAACTGAGTTTACAAAAAAACAAGGAGATCAAATAGGGCAAGCCTTATGGGACTTTTATATGTTTCAAATGCACGAACTGAAAGCAGTACACGCTGATCCACACCCTGGTAACTTCTTAATAGATAAAGAAGCTAAGCTCATTGCTATTGATTTTGGTTGTATAAAAAAGATCCCTATAGAATTTTACACCCCTTATTTTGAACTAGCAAAACTAGAAAATATTAACAACCCTTTAATTTTTAAAGAAAAGCTATACGAGCTCGAAATTTTATTACCCGAAGATAGTCAAGAAGAAATCGAATTTTTCTCTGCCTTATTTCACGAGATGCTTTCATTATTTACCTCTCCTTTTCACGAAGTAAGTTTTGACTTTTCAGACGAATCCTTCTGGGCAAAAATTACTGCATTAAGTGAAAAGTACTCTACAGACACTGAACTACGTAAAATGAACGGAAACCGAGGTAGTAAACATTTCTTATATATCAACAGAACCTTCTTTGGACTATACAATTTACTACACGATTTAAAGGCTGAAGTAGTTATAAAATAAAAAAAATGGAAGTTCGAATGATTCAAACTTCCATTTTTTAGGCTAAAACCAAAGTATTGTATCAATAAAACCACAATACTCTTACTTTTCTCCCTAATAAAGACACCACTGCAATAGAGATTTCCCCACTTTCTTCTTTACTGGTGACTTAATTAATCTTTCAACAGAACAAGGTGTTTCATTTTTTATTATAGAAAGGTTTATAATATTAAACACAACATTATAAGTTTTAATTAGCATAAGAATTATGAGTATACATCTCATTCAATTTTCTACTCGCTTGCTATAAAATTACAGACTTGTTCTTAGATAAATTAACTAAAAAAAGAATCTACAAATTCATGTTTATCAAATACCTGTAAATGCTCAATACCTTCTCCAACACCAATATATTTTACAGGAATATCAAATTGATCACTAATACCGATCACGACCCCTCCTTTAGCTGTTCCATCTAATTTAGTAATTGCTAAACTTGTAACATCTGTTGCTGCAGTAAATTGTTTTGCTTGTTCAAAGGCATTTTGACCTGTAGAGCCATCCAAAACCAATAAAACTTCATTAGGAGCATCAGGGACTACCTTTTTCATCACATTTTTTACTTTAGTTAACTCATTCATCAAGTTAATCTTATTATGCAATCTTCCAGCCGTGTCAATAATAATAACATCAGCTCCCTGAGCGAGTCCTGAATTTAGCGTATCAAAAGCTACAGATGCTGGATCACTACCCATCTCTTGCTTCACAATAGGTACATCTACCCGATCTGCCCATACCTGAAGTTGATCGATAGCTGCAGCTCTAAAAGTATCAGCAGCACCTAAAACTACTTTCAACCCCTGTTTTTTAAATTTATTAGCTAACTTTCCTATAGTAGTAGTTTTCCCAGCTCCGTTAACGCCTACTACCATAATTACGTAAGGCGTCTTCTTAGAAACATCTATAAGAGTTTCATTATTTTGATACTGATTCTCTTTAAGCAAAGAAGCTATTTCATCTTTTAAGATACTATTTAATTCAGAAGTACCTAAATACTTATCTCTTGCTACTCTTTTTTCAATACGTTCAATAATCTTAACGGTTGTCTTCAGTCCTACATCACTACTGATCAACACTTCTTCAAGATCATCTAATACATCTTCATCAACTTTTGATTTACCAACTACAGCCTTACCTAATTTTGAAAAAAAGGTAGTTTTAGATTTTTCTAAACCTTTATCCAGAGTTTCTTTGTTTTCTTTTGAAAATAATTTTTTAAATAACCCCATAATTGAACATTTGTTAATGATTGTAATTTAAAAGAAAAAAGCCATCTTGAAGACAAAATGGCTTTTTATTTGATTGTATAAAGATTATTTTTTGAAATAATCTTTTACTAGATCTGGTGACATTATAGACTCTACGAAAGTATATGCACCTGTTTTTGGAGACTTTACCATTTTCACGGCTTTTGTCAATTTCTTAGACCCTGTTTGTAGGGTTGCTACTGATTTCTTTGCCATAACTTACTATTTCTTTTCTTTATGAACAGTATATTTGTTCATATAAGGGTTAAACTTTTTTAACTCTAATCTCTCGTTTGTATTTTTCTTATTCTTAGTAGTTACATAAACAGATAAACCAGGAACTCCTGCTTTTCTTTGCTCAGTACATTCTAATATAACTTGTATTCTATTACCTTTTTTTGCCATGATGAATGTGCTATAGTATTATTATACTTGTATTAATGATTATTTCTTATAAAATCCTTTTTCTTCTGCTTTTTTTAATGCAGCCGATATTCCAATCTTATTGATTGTTTTCAATGCTGAAGTAGATACCTTAAGGGTTATCCATTTATCTTCTTCTGGTAAATAAAAACGCTTCTTGATTAAATTAGCACTGAAACGACGCTTAGTCTTATTCATAGCGTGAGAAACATTATTTCCCACCATAGCTTTTTTTCCAGTTAATTCACAAACTCTTGACATGGTTCTAGTATTAATATTCTTAAAAAGAGAGTGCAAATTAAACAATTAATTATTATAATAACAAATACTTTAGCACTTATTTTCATCATTTAACACTCCTATGCGACTTGAAGTGCTTTATTTAACATCTCTAAAGCCTTATTTATGGCTTTTTCAATATTTCTTTCACGATGCTTTCCGAAATTAAATTCTTCAACATAACACTTACTTGGGGTAGCAACTGCAATGCAAACTGTACCTATATCTGCATCACTATCACCCTTTGAAGGACCTGCATTACCAGTAGTTGCTACTGCAAAATCGACATTAAAATTCCTCTGTGATTGTAACGCCATTTGCTCTGCCACTTCTTTACTAACTACTGAATATTTATCAATGATGAATCTATCTACACCTAAGATTTTCTCCTTCATCTCAGTATAATAAGGCACAAAACAAGCTTTAAAATACTGAGAAGCTCCCGGAATATTAAGAAAACGTTCTCCGAGCTTACCTATCGTACAACTTTCACTAGTTGCCAAAGTAAAATTACCTTCTTGTAACTTTTTTATAATCTCGTCTTCAAGACTATCCTGCCCTACAATATTCAGTTCTACAATATCCTCTAATAACAATTTCAACTCTGAGAAGACTTTATCTACCTCATCATACAGCAATTGCTTTATATTTCCTTTTGAAGATAAGCGTAAACAGACTTTCCCTAATTGAGGTAAATATGCTAGTTTGATATGATTAGGTAGCTTATTCTCAAAATCCACCAAACGCAAAGCAATCTCACTCTCCCCTACTCCATAAGTATAAAGTGTTCGATGAAGGATATAAGGTAATTGAAAAGTTTGTTTGATTTTAGGTAACAACTGAGTACTAACTATAGATTTCATTTCGAAAGGCACACCTGGTAAGCAAACGTAAGTTGTCCCCTGATAAACAGTCCACATACCTGGAGCTGTACCGTATTGATTAAAAAGTATCTCAGCTTTAGAAAGCACCAAACTTTGATTCCTATTTAACTGTGAAATGGGACGCTTTATATAATTATCGAAGAGGTGATGAATATGCTTCAACACCTCTGTATTTACCTCTAAATTATCTTGAAAATAAGATGCCAAAGCCAATTTAGTCACATCGTCATTGGTAGGACCTAGTCCTCCTGTGATAATAACTAAATCAACACCATGCAACCTAGTGAGTGTTTCTATTATCTGATTTTTTTCATCAGATATAGATTGTATACTTCGTACAGAAACGCCAATACTATTTAAGTTCTGAGCTAAATAGCAAGAATTAGTATCAATAATTTGACCTATTAAGATTTCATCACCAATGGTAACGATATCTGCCTGCATAATTAACTACTTTTTGAAATCATTACGTATTTGACTTAAAGCTTTATTAGCTCTTTCTAGCAAAGTAAATAGAGCTAACTTTACCTCTTCATCAGTAGCATGCCCCTCTGACCAAAATTCAAAAACTTTCAATTCATTCATTACATTAACACTAAACATTTGAAAACTTGGTTTCATTTTATGTGCATATTCGTAAGCTATTTTAGGCTTTTCTGACTTAACAGCTGATTCTAAATATCCTAGATCTTTAGGGATTTCCTCCAAAAAAGCATTTACTAGATCGGCAATAAACTCTTTATCATCTCCTGCTAGTTCATATATTTTATTTAGTGTATAAGATTGGGCCATTATTTTATATTTAGTTCTATTAGTTTTGCATTATTTAAGTAGGCTTCAAGGCGATCATTCTCTCTAACAGCTCCTACACCTGCAGGAGTACCTGTAAAAATAATATCACCAGTCTTTAGAGTAAAAAATTGTGATGCGTAAGCTATAATTTCATCTATTGAAAAAGCCATTTCACCTATATTACCCTGCTGTACTACTTGTTTATTTTTCTCTAATTTTATATCTGAATTTAAGATATTAATTTGACTTTTAAAAATCCATTCTCCAATTACTGCTGAACCATCAAAACTTTTAGCTATTTCCCAAGGCAAGCCTTCAGATTTCATTTTACTTTGTAAATCTCTAGCTGTAAAATCTATCCCTACACTTACTTGATCGTAATATTTATGTGCAAATTTCTTAGCTATACACTTACCTACCTTATTAATTTTTACTATGAATTCTAGTTCATAATGAACTTCATTGGTAAAATTTGGAATATAAAAATCCTGTTTTTTAGGTAATACTGCTGTATCTGACTTTATAAATAGAATTGGACTTTCTGGAAAGGTATTTCCCAATTCATGAGCATGTTCTTTATAATTACGAGCTACACAAATAATTTTCATCGATTACATATTAAAATTCCTTAGTCGAATAGCTGTCAACACTTTCTTTGTGTATAAGGGAAAATCTGCATTTTGAATCCAACCATAGTAACCAGGCTCTTTTTCTAGTACTTCTTCCACTAGTTTTCCCTTATGCTTTCCAAAGGTAAAAACCTCTTTACCTTTATCATCATAAGCTATAAACCCTGCAAAATCTGCAGTTTTTCGTCTTTGACTAAACTCTGCAAGAAACTTAATATTATTCTCCAGCTCTGGATACTTATCTAACTGAGACTCTAAAACCTCATAAGTAGCTAACGTGTCTGCCTCTGCACTATGTGCCTGTGTTAAATCTTTATCACAATAAAAACGATATGCAGCTACTAAAGTACGTTGCTCCATCTTATGGAAAATATTCTGAACATCAACTGCTACTGACTTTGACATATCGAAATCATGCCCCACTCTTAACATTTCCTCTGCCAGCAAGGGAATATCAAATTTATTAGAATTATACCCCGCTAAATCACAGCCTTGTATCATTTTCGCTATTTTAGGTGCCAACTGATTAAAAGTAGGCTCATTAGCCACTTTATCATCAGTAATTCCATGTATTGCTGTAGTTGCAGGTGGTATAGGCATTTGAGGATTAACTAACCACGTTTTACTTTCTTTATTTCCATTAGGCATTATTTTCAATATGGAAATCTCAACTATTCTATCCTTAGAAACATTAACTCCTGTTGTTTCTAAATCAAAGAAACATATAGGCTTAGTCAAATTTAATTTCATTAAATATATATATATAATGAGACAAAGTTAATATTTATTTTTTGAACATAAATATTAACCATACAGTGATATTTTAAACTCTAAAAAACTTCTTCTATGGATAAAATACTACCTCAAATAAGAAACAACAATAAACAAAACAACCCCACTCAACATATTACTACCTCACTATAAGAAACTTACCTCAATGCTTTAAGTCTATATACTTTATTTGAACTGAAATACCATCCGATTCATTTTGATCATTCTTATAGTAATTACCCACCCTAAATTGATTAGTTGTAGCTTCTGTATTAGGAAATTTTACTAAAAAAACATCTTTCTTAGATAAATTTAAACGTTCACATTTCACAGAGACATAGTAATTTCCATTAGTAACATGTAGTTTTAAACTAAACATATTTTCACCAACCTCACCTATCCTTGTTTTTTTGTAACGTACACCCCCATAATACTCTTCATACACTTCAGCTAATATATAACCATCTTTCCAGAATACCCTCAATTTATCTACAGGTGTACTATCTTCATTATTTAAACCAACAATACGAGCTACATAAGTCTCTGGTACCCCTTCAACTTTATAACATTTCATACGTGTTTTCAAAACATGATTACCTACATTAGACCAATAACTCTTTCCTTTTTCACCTACCAATTCAACAAATTCTGTTGCTGAATACTGACCTTCACCTAACTGAAAACTTCCCTCTTCATTCACCCCTGTACATTTTGCTCTTAACTCAATGGTATTATTAGAATTTATTTTAAAGAACTGCTTATACCGTTTATCTTTTTTACCACACTTCTTTATTTTTTTCCCTGAAATCTCAGAAGCGTCCCCTTTAGAAGAAGCTACCGGTATAACTAACTTCCATTTCTTATAATCAATAAATCCTGCCTGTTGAGCAAAACTCGAGGACGATAGAGCGATAGTAATCAAAAGACTAAAAAGACATCGATAGTATTTAAAAACAATAAAATTCATTATGTATCCAGGTTTAGTTATAATATTTACATTACAATTTATAAAATTTAACTAAGAAGAACACATAATGAATCTTAAAATTAGTCCACACTAAGCATATACTTCCAATTATTCCTACACAAAAACTTGTATTTAAAAATAATTCACAAATGAAAATCAGCTACTAAACCAAGCGCTCCATATCCCAATTCTCAATAATTTCTTTTATAGTTTTTATAAACATCCCTCCAAGAGCACCGTTAACTACTCGATGATCGTATGAATGCGACAAGTACATTTTACTACGAATCCCTATAAAATCACCTTCTGGAGTTTCTATTACAGAAGGCACTTTTCGTATTGCACCGAGTGCTAAAATACCTACCTGAGGCTGATTGATAATAGGTGTTCCCATAACTGTTCCAAAACTTCCTATATTGGTTACTGTGTAAGTACCCTCCTGAATATCATCAGGCTTAAGCTCTCCTTTTCTAGCTCTATTTGCCAAATCATTTACAGTACGTGCCATCCCCACTAAACTTAAAAGGTCTGCATTTTTAATTACTGGTACTATTAGATCCCCATCAGGTAAAGCCGCAGCCATACCAATATTTATCGCTTTTTTCTTAATAATAGTATCTCCATCTACTGTAATATTCATTAACGGATGTTTCTTCAATGCCTGTGCAACGATCTCCATAAAAATAGGAGTAAATGTTAACTTTTCACTTTCTCTCTTAAAAAAAGCATCCTTAACTTTACTTCTCCACCTTACAATATTGGTTACATCTACTTCTATAAAAGACTGTACATGTGCTGAAGTTTGTACAGACGAAATCATATGCTTTGAAATAATCTTACCCATTCGGGTCATTTCAATAATTTCATCACCTGCTCCAGACAATTCTACATTAGGTATTGACACCTCTAGAGGTATTTTAGACTTAATAATATCTGACTCTAAATGCTCCTTAAAAGCTTGTGAAGAATCATTCTGTTTAGTAGTTAAATAAGTGAGAATATCATTTTTAGTTACACGACTTCCTACACCTGTACCTTGTATTTGATCAAGTTCTGCTATAGACACTCCCTCTTGCTTAGCAATATTTTTAACTAATGGCGAATAAAATCTAGAAGATGAAACTTCATCAACAACAGGATCTTGACGCTGGGTAATAATTTGCTCCACCTGATCTTCAATTTCCTGAGCAGAAAGCTCAACTTCTTTATCTTCTTGTTTTTCAAGCGAAGCCCCCCCCTGTTCTGTTTCGATAATGGCTATAGTTTGACCTACCTTTATGACATCACCAACCTCAAACAAACATTCCACAAGTACACCATCTACTTCAGATGGCACATCCGTATCCACTTTATCTGTGGCAATTTCGAGCACAACATCATCAGCATCAACGGTATCTCCAACTTTTTTCAACCAACTTGTTATACTCGCCTCAGCTACACTTTCACCCATTTTAGGAAGTTTCAATTCGTACTTTGCCATTGTATTATTTTATTTTTTCACGTAAAAATACGGAATGTATGGAATTTACAGAGCCTAAGGAAGTAAAATTACACTCCCCAAAGAACTGTTTTGATCACTACCTAAATAAAAATCAGAACCAGGGGAAACCCATCGAAAATAACAACCTCTAACCGAAAGTACTTCTATACACTTAAATATCTCATCATAAGAAAGATAATTAACATCAAAAAAGACGAGTCTATTAACATCTGAGTCCTCCTCTAAAAGAATATCAATAGATTGAACACACATTACCTGCTCCACCTTTAAACTGTCTTTTAACCTGAAACATAGGTTTTCATTTTTAGAAACTAGATAATACTTCTCGAAAGTTATATTTTCAGAAACCTTATCTCGTCCTGTATTCATCAATAAACTTGTTACTAAGCGAACTCCATATTTAAATAATTTGGCATACCTATAGTGTTTCTCATAAAATAAATACATTGCACCATAAAATCGACTACGATACTCTCGATCCTTGACACTACTTTCCCCTTTAAAATGAAGGACAGAAGTAGTACCTATATAATAATTCCGCTTACCACACAATAAAGATTGATACGAAAGGTCTATATCTTCACCATACATAAAGTAGCGTTCATCAAAACCTCCTACAGCTTCATAAAAAGACTTTTTACAACACATAAAAGCACCTACTAAAATATCAGTATAAGCATTACTACGCTCCCCTATATGGCCTGCATAATAAGGTGCTAAAAAAGAAAATTTAGGAACAAACATCTTACATAATGCTACGAAAGGACTCGGAAAATTACGTTTACTCTCAGGAAGAAAATCTCCTTTACCATCCATAAGACGCACCCCAACAAAACCCAATTGACTATCTTTTTCCAAAGAGGATAAGCAGTCCTTAAAAGTTGATATTGTAACTATAGTATCTGGATTCAATATACATACATACTCCCCCTTGGCATAAGAAACCCCTATATTATTCCCTTTTGAAAAACCTAAGTTCTCTTTATTACGAATTAACACCACCTTAGGAAAACGCTCCGAAATCATCTCACAACTAGTATCTGAAGAAGCATTATCCACTACAATAACCTCTGCATCTATATTAGAAATTGCCTTAAAAACACTATCCAAACAAATTTCCAAGAAATAACGCACATTATAATTAAGAATAACAATAGAGAGCACCAAAATCGAAAGAATATAAAATTAAAGTTGAAAATACCACTTTACAATAAAATCGATTAAATACAAATAACATAGGTAATTTGCTTTTTAATCTCAAAAACACTAAATTTAAAACTAGACAAAAAACTTAATATTTAAGATAATATGAAAATCAGACCCAAAAATGGTGTTTTTATACCTCTATTAACCGGAGGTATAACCTTATTAAGCCTAAACTCATGTACTGATACTGAAACACTCGAAAGACATCAGGTGTATACACGAGATATTGAAACTTCAATATACGAAAACCCTGATACAGACCAAGTTATAGGTACACTATACTCACTATCCACTTCTACAGCTTCATACAGCATCACAAATCAAGATGAATTAGGAGTTCGTATTGAAGATGGCAACTTAGTAGTAGACAACCCTAGTATATTCGACTATGAAAGCAATCCTAGTATCACTGGAGAAATTATAACGAACGTAGAGAACGGTGAAAGCTACACCAGTACATTCACAATAAACCTAATGAATACCATAGAAGCAGACGAAGCTTTTATAACCACTTGGGAGACTACTACCGATGGCGAAACCATTACACTATATACACATGCAGATGAAGATAATGAAATATATTATGATTTTGATGTAGACTGGGGTGATGGCACTACCAGCGAAGGACTCACCGATGATCAAGAACACACTTATGAGACCGCTGGTACATATACTGTAACCGTTACCGGAAAGACATTTCCTGGTATTACCCAAGAAGACGCTACCAATGCTGCTAAATTAAAAACAGTAGAAGCATGGGGTAGTAATATCTGGACAAATTTATCAGGTGGTTTCGCAAATTGTACTGACCTTGCTATAAATGCCACTGATATCCCTGTATTTACAGAGGAAACCAATGTATTTGCTCTCTTTCAGAATGCTACAAACTTCAATAGTGATATTGGAAGTTGGGATATGAGTCAAATTACAAAACTAACCTACATGTTCTTTGGTGCTACAAACTTCAATCAAGATATAAGTGGATGGGATACAAGTAACAACACCTCACTACATGGAACCTTTAGAAACGCCGATCTATTCGATCAACCTATAGGTAGCTGGGATACGAGTAAGGTAACAAACACAGCTACTGCATTTTTAGGTGCCAAGGCATTTAACCAAGATCTTTCGGGATGGGACATGAGTAATGTTGACGCTACAAATGGTATGTTCAATGGTGCTACTGCATTTAACAATGATATTAGCACGTGGGACACTGGTAAAGTTTTAAATATGACCAATATGTTCTTTGGTGCCACAAGCTTCAATCAAGACATTAGCAATTGGGATACTAGTCGTGTAGTAAGTATGCAAAATATGTTCTTTAATGCTCTTGCTTTTAACCAAGATATTTCAGGGTGGGATGTAAGTCGTGTACACAACATGGCTGGGATGTTTAGAGTTGCTACAAGCTTTAACCAAGACTTAAATAGTTGGAATGTAGGTAAGGTTACTAATATGAGTGGAACTTTTTGGGGAGCTACAGTGTTTAACGGTAACGTTAGTGACTGGGATGTTTCACAAGTGACCAACATGACTAACTTATTTAGAAGCTGTCATGCTTTCAATCAAGACCTTTCAGGATGGGATGTTGCTAACGTAACTACAAACAACAGTGCTCTTGTTGATACACCTGCTTTCGATGCTACTAACTACTCACCTAACTGGATTAACTAATCTCAAAAATAAAAAACAATGTTTTATAATAAGAAATATAAAAGTATAGTTCTTGCTAGTCTAATCGCTACAGGACTTGTTTCTTGTAGTACAGAACAAGAATTTATTGATGTGGCACATCTATTTGAAGCTAATGAAATTTCGGCTAGCATTGAAGAAAACTCAAATATAGATACACTTATATCAGCAATCAATTATGAATCTACCGACGAAACACCTACTTTCTCTATTAGTGAACAAAGTGTTGAGGGAGCTTTAAAAATTTCTGGAAATGAACTCATCGTAGCTGATGATAGCGTACTTGACTACGAAACAAATCCTGAAATCACAGGAACAATAGTTGCTACACTTTCTGATGGTTCAAGTAAGTCTATTCCTTTCACAGTAAATGTTATTAATGTAATAGAAGAAGATGGTGCCTTTATCACTAGCTGGGAAACCACAGGTTATGATGAAGAAATAATTATCTATACTTCAAACGACTATGAATATAGCTACACTATAGACTGGGGTGATGGTACTATTGATGAAGATTTAACAGAAACAGCTTCTCACATATATAGCGATCCAGGAACTTATAATGTTAGTATAACAGGAACTTTTCCAAATCTTAACCAAACGGGAGCAGACACAGGTATAAATGCTAATAAGCTAAAAAGTGTTATACAGTGGGGAGAAAATAAGTGGTCTAGCTTAAACAACTCTTTTAGAGGATGTAAAGACCTTACATTTACCGATAGCGAAGCACCTGACCTTACTGAAACAGAAAGCATGAACAATACTTTTTACGAGGCTACAAACTTTAACGAGTCTATAAGTCACTGGGATGTAAGTAATATCAGTGAGTTTAATGGTACTTTCATACTAGCAACCACTTTCAATCAAGACTTAAATGACTGGGATATGAGTGGTGCTACTAGCTTAGTAAACATGTTTAATAATGCTGACAGCTTTAACCGAGACTTAAACGATTGGGATACCAGCAATGTTACCAACATGGCAGGAGTATTTGCTTGGACTGAAAATTTTAATGGTAACATAAGTAACTGGGACACTAGTAATACAACATCTCTAAGTACTACATTCGTAGGTGCTCTAAGCTTTAATCAAGATATTTCAGGATGGGATGTAAGTAATGTTACCGATATGACATGGCTATTTAATGGAGCTACTTCTTTCAATCAAGATATTTCAGGATGGGATGTAAGCAATGTTACCAAATACGTTGATGCATTCAATAATGCAACAGCATTCGATGTTGACAATTACAGTCCTGTATGGAATGAAGAGTAAATTAGAATATCTCTTCTATGTGGTAGAATGTATAAAAACATCGGGTTATTCAATAAATAATCCGATGTTTTTGATTTGTACCCCCTTATTTGATATAAACTAAATAGTTAACTCCACTTTTAGGTAAAACCACACAATAAAAAAGATGTATTTTCTAAAAAATAATTCAAAAAAAGACATATTAAGACGAATAAAAAAATATGTAGTAAAATTCACCAACAATGTAATAACCAATATACTAATAACGTTATAATAGAAAATTCATTTATTATGCGTAGAAAAATTTACAACACAAACGACGACAACTTTAAAAAGACCAACAATCAACAACAAACAAAGACCAACAATCAACAACAAACTACATATAACATTGAAGACCCTATCTTTAATGCAATGGCTAATGGGATATCAATAAGGCTTGATGAATCAGCTGAACGTGCTGCAGAAACAAGAAACACACGAGATATTGCAGTTCCTGAAAACACCTCAAGAACACCTCGTTTACGACAATAAGTCACAAAATTTTTACATTAGAAAAAGCGGATTAATTCTTATGAGTTGATCCGCTTTTCTAATGTAACAAACTTCCATTTAGCAACTAGGAGTATACTCTTGGAACCTATTGAAATAAAAACAGATTAACTTGTAAAACTTTGAATTAATATGTTTGGAGATGCAAAAGTCATTTTCTACATTTGAAAATGTTTTAGTAAAAAAAGATAAATATCTGAGATTATGAATCTACACGAATATCAAGCCAAAGAAATTCTCGCTAGTTTTGGGGTAAAAGTACCTTTAGAAATTTTGGCTGAGACACCTGAACAAGCTGTAGCTGCTGCTAAAGAAATTCAGGAAAAAACAGGTAGTACTGTTTGGGCTGTAAAAGCACAAATCCATGCCGGAGGACGCGGAAAAGGTGGAGGTGTTAAGATTGCAAAATCTATTGAAGAAGTAGAAACCTACGCTGATCAAATTTTAGGAATGATGTTAGTAACTCCACAAACATCAGCAGAAGGTAAATTAGTACGTAAAGTGCTTATTTCTCAAAACGTATACTATGATGGTCCATCTAAACCATCTGAATACTACATGTCTGTACTTCTTAATAGAGCTACAGGAAGAAACATGATCGTATACTCTACTGAAGGAGGAATGGATATTGAAGCTGTTGCAGAAGAAACTCCACATCTTATTCACAACGAAGAAATCGATCCTGCTACAGGAATTCTTCCTTTCCAAGCACGTAAGATTGCTTTCAACCTAGGACTTTCAGGAGCAGCATTTAAAGATATGACTAAATTTGTAGTTTCTTTATATAATGCTTATGTAGGATCTGACTCTTCTTTATTTGAAATCAATCCTGTATTTAAAACTGCTGACGACCAAATTATGGCTGCTGATGCTAAGGTTACTTTAGATGAGAATGCTTTATATCGCCATAAAGATTATGCGGAATTACGTGACATTACAGAAGAAAACCCTGTAGAAGTTGAAGCAAAAGCTGTAGGACTTAACTACGTTGACCTTGACGGAAATGTAGGATGTATGGTAAATGGTGCTGGATTAGCTATGGCTACTATGGACCTTATCAAGCAAGCAGGTGGTGAGCCAGCAAACTTCCTTGATGTAGGAGGAACTGCTGACGCTAAACGTGTGGAAGAAGCTTTCCGTATTATCTTAAAAGATGAAAATGTAAAAGCAATCCTAATCAATATCTTCGGAGGTATTGTACGTTGTGACCGTGTAGCACAAGGAGTTGTTGACGCTTACAAAAATATGGGAGATGCTATTAACGTACCTATTATTGTACGTTTACAAGGAACTAATGCTAGTGAAGCTAAGAAACTTATCGATGCAGAAGAAGGACTTAATGTAATTTCAGCTACTGAATTCCAAGAAGCAGCAGATAAAGTACAAGAAGTACTTGCTTAATAATTCTAAGTACTCTTCTTTAGAAGGCAAAAAAAAGACTAATCGGAAATTACCGATTAGTCTTTTTTTTGTACTATCACTTATATGACATTATACCAATTGGTATTAAGTACTCACACAAAAGTAATCAGGTACTTTTCTCCATATTGTTTAAGAAT
>CAYYNF010000020.1:0-19256 GCA_964472695.1 uncultured Flavobacteriaceae bacterium | reverse complement strand
TTAACCGAAAAACAACAACGATTAAAAGAACAATTAAAACAGTTGAGAACATTATCCGAAGAGCATTACAACATCTACAAATACAATAATACACATACTACTATGCTAGTGCTTATAGATCACCTTAAAGCTAATAAAAGAACGACGCAACAACATTCACTTTAGATTTACACAAGATAATTCCATTTTGAAATAACCTATAGATAGAGCATTTTTTTAGAATAACAAGGATGACTACTTATTTATAGGTTATTTAAGAAATTGATGTAAGACTACAGGCTTTTTGTATCTTTGATTTATGGATCAGAAACTGCCCAAACATAATAAGTTAAAAAGTAAGCAACTCATTAGCAAACTTTTTTCAGAAGGTGAAGTAATCAAGTCGTACCCTATAATTATGCACCATCTGAACATAGAAAATCTCGATACAGACTTTCAGGTTGGTTTCTCGGTAAGTAAACGAAATTTTAAACTAGCAGTAGATCGTAACAGAATAAAACGTTTACTCAGGGAAAGTTTCCGAAAAAATAAGTATCTTTTTTATAACAAAGACCACAATAAAATTATGATGTTCTTGTTTGTAGGAAAAGAAATGCCCGAACAAGCCGTAATTGATCGTAAGATCCTAAACCTAAAAAATAAACTAAAACTTGAATAACATGATGAAACGTCAACTCGTTAGTATTACCTGTATAATGGTATTAAGTTTGGGGTCTTTAAGCTTTTCGACTACTTATGATGGATTTGAGATCAGTAAACAAGTAGAGATTTTTGTCACTTTCTTTATGAAATTAAATCAGAATTATGTTGACGAAACCAATCCTGCTGAACTTATGGATACGGCGATTAATGCAATCACTAAGGACTTAGATCCCTACACTAAATTCTGGACTGAACAAGATATTGAAGCATCAAAAATCCGAAACACAGGTCAGTATTCGGGTATTGGAGCATCAATACATATGCACAAAGAACGCTTATACATCAATGAACCTTACAAAAACTTCCCAGCTGATAAAGCAGGGATGAAGGCAGGGGATGAAATCATAGAAATCGATGATCTAAAAATCGAAGATTTCAAAGGGGAAGCGAAAGACTTACTCAGAGGAGAAACGGGTAGTGAAGTCAAAATAACTTACATAAGACAAGGAAAAAAGCATACCGTTAAAATCAAAAGAGATAAAATTGATATTGATGCAGTCCCTTATTATGCACTTTTAGAAGACAATAGTGCTTATATTGTACTACAAAAGTTCAACAAAAAAGCTTCTTCTCAAGTAATTAAAGCATTAAAAGAACTAAAGTCCCAAGGAGCAGACAAAGTCATTTTAGACCTTAGAGGCAATCCAGGAGGGCTACTGAAGGAAGCTGTAAATGTATGTAATGTTTTTGTCGATAAAGGGGAGCGTATTGTGTACACACAATCAGCAATTGAATCGAACCGTAAAGAATATAAGACCCTAAAAACACCCATCGATACTAAAATACCATTAGCAATACTTATTGATCAAAAAAGTGCTTCTGCTAGTGAAATCGTATCTGGAACTATCCAAGATTTAGATAGAGGGGTAATTATTGGTCAACGTAGTTTTGGTAAAGGACTTGTACAAAGTACTCGAAAACTAAAGTACAACACCCTACTAAAAGTAACTACTTCAAGATATTATATTCCATCAGGACGTTGTATTCAGGCATTAGATTATTGGAATAAAGATGAGGATGGTAAACCTATCCGCACGAAAAACTCCGATTATAATGAGTTTAAAACACTTAACAACAAACGTACCGTGTATGATGGAGGGGGAATATTACCCGATATAGAAATAAAAGAAGGAAACAGAAGCCAAATCGCTAAGACATTACTAAGAGAGAAAATAATCTTTAATTATGCGACACATTTTTATTATAACAATAAAATAGATGACATCAAGAGTTTCCATTTATCTGAAACGAATTATAAAGATTTCTTAGACTATTTGTATAACACCAATTTCAGTTATGAAACCAAAACAGAGCAGTCCTTAAAGAAGTTATTTGATATCGCCGAAAAAGAAGATATAAGAAAGCATATCAATACAGAATACAACACACTACTAGCAAGTATTCAGTCCGCGAAGAAAAAAGCACTAAATGACCACTCCGAAGAAATAAAACTGTTGTTAACTAATGAGATATTAAAACGCTATTTCTATAAAGAAGGAAGTTATGAATATAATATAACCCACAACGAAGGAGTAAGAATTGCAAGAGAAACTTTAGTCAATACTAATAAGTACAACAACATTTTAGGATATTAATATCTTCATATAGTAGATCATATTTTTCATACGCAAGAACATAGTCTATTTTTACTGAATTATCTTTAATTTTGAATACTAATCTGTTTTCTATGAAATCGAAATTTGAAAAGTATCAGAAACGTCGATTAATTTCGTCCTACATCTCGGTAATTATTAGTATCAGCCTAGTCTTATTTCTTTTAGGTCTATTAGGAGTACTAGGAATTAATAGCCAGAAAGTAACTAACCATTTTAAAGAAAAAATGAAGGTTAGTATTTTTATAAAAAGCACTGCTAAACAAATAGAAATCAACCAACTCACTAAAAAACTACAACTATCTGACGAGGTGAAATCGGTCTCTTTTGTTTCTAAAGAGAAAGCAGCAGAATTATATGCCTCAGAAATAGGAGAAGATTTTATAAAATTCTTGGGTACAAATCCTTTACAAGATGCTATCGATATTTACATTAATGCCGATTACGTAAATATCGAAAAGATTGTTCCCTTTCTGGAAAATATAGAAAATAAAAACTACGTAGAAGAGATCGTTTACGACCGACCATTAATTCACTTATTGAATGAAAATATTAGGAAAATAGGTTTTTGGTTTTTAATTATCTGTAGTTTTCTCGTATTCGTAGCTACGTTACTTATCAACAATTCGATACGCTTAACCATTTACGCAAAACGCTTCAATATTAAGACCATGCAAATGGTAGGTGCTACACGAGCTTTTATTCGAAGACCTTTCTTATTCCTTAATCTTAAATTAGGATTTATTGCATCACTACTAGCCATAATCGCTACGGGAACTGTTCTTTACTTTATAGATCAAGCCTTCCCCTCGTTTCGATTTATCGAATCATATACTATGATAGGTTATCTCTCTGTAGGAATATTATGTTTTGGAATGCTTCTTACGTATATTAGCACCTTCATTGCAACACAGCGTTTCCTAAGTTTACAAACGGATGAGTTGTATTATTAATGCTTTATGTATAAGAAAATATATTTCGCTATTAGTACTTTGGTCTTTATAGGGCTTATGTATTTTGCTGTAATCACTTTTCAACCCATCAGTTCTGTCACTTCTGAAGAAGTAAGACCTATATCAGGTAAAGTTACTACCGTGGAAAAGGTACAAGGAGGACATATAAGGGTTGAACTAGAGGGAGACACCCATCAGTATTATATTCGCAAAGCATATCAGAAAAAAGTAGACTTTCAACATTTTTATAAAAATACGTTCGACCATCAAGTGGTTTTATATCATGTTTATAAATGGACACCTTTTACAACAGACTATATACACCCACACATCTCTAAAGTTACAGTGAATGGGATGGTTTTATTTAATGAATTAATTGATGAAAAAAAATAAAGACAACAAGGAGCAGACCCCATTAATTTTTGAAAAGAAAAATTATATCATTATGGGAATCGGACTAGCTATTATAGCTATAGGTTTCATATTAATGAGTGGCGGCGGAAGTAATGATCCTAACGTTTTTAACCCCGAGATATATAACTTCCGACGTATTCGACTAGCACCTACCCTAGTACTTATAGGTTTTGGTATAGAAGTTTATGCTATTTTAGCTGACCCTAAAGAAAAATAAATTATGAATTACATTAACGCTGCAATACTGGGACTTATACAGGGACTCACTGAGTTTCTACCTGTATCTTCTAGTGGTCACCTAGAATTAGCTAAAGCCATTTTAGGGGATACCTCTCTTGCCGAAGAGTCTATGCTCTTCACTATAATTTTACACTTTGCAACAGCTATCAGTACACTTATTGTGTTCAGAAAAGACATTATAGCATTATTGAAAGGTATTTTTCAATTCCAATGGAATGAAGAAACTCAATTTGCTGTAAAAATCATAGTTTCGATGATTCCTGCTGTATTCTTAGGACTTTTTTTTGAAGAACAACTAGAACAGCTTTTTGGTGGGAATGTCGCTTTTGTAGGAGGAATGCTTGTAATTACATCAATATTACTAGCACTAGCAGACAAAGCAAAAGATACTGGAAAGCCTGTCAGTTTTGGAAATAGTGTTGTTATTGGTATAGCCCAAGCTATTGCCATGCTACCTGGGATTTCACGTAGTGGATCGACTATTGCCACTTCTGTATTGCTAGGGAATGATAAATCAAAAGCAGCTAGGTTCTCTTTTTTAATGGTAATTCCGCTTATATTCGGAAAAATAGCTAAAGATCTATTAGGTGGCGAAATTCAATTCAACACTGAAAATAATGCAGTGTTAGGTATCGGATTCGTAACCGCTTTAATAAGTGGTTATATCGCTTGTAAATGGATGATTGCTTTAGTAAAAAAGAGTAAACTTATCTACTTTTCAGCCTACTGCCTTATTGTAGGAATTATTGCTATTGGTGTAGGGATTATGAACTCGTAAATTAAAGTCATGACAAAATCATCTTTCTTAGAAGGGAAAACATTACTAATAGACAAACCCTTAGAATGGTCTTCATTTCAGGTTGTAAATAAATTACGTTGGCTTATTCGTAAACAGTTTGGCATAAAAAAAATAAAGGTAGGACATGCAGGTACGCTCGATCCATTGGCTACAGGACTACTATTAATATGCACAGGAAAATCAACAAAGACTATTAATGAGTTACAAGGGCAAATCAAAGAATATACAGGAACTATAAAATTAGGAGCAACAACACCTTCCTATGACCTCGAAACAGAGGAAAATGCCAGTTTCCCTACCAAGCATATTAATCGTGAACTTATTGACACGAACTTACCTAATTTTTTAGGAGAAATTGAACAATACCCTCCTATCTTCTCTGCCTTGAAAAAAGATGGCAAACGCCTTTATGAATTTGCTAGAGCAGGTGAAGAAGTCGCTATAAAACCTCGAAAAATAATGATTGAATCCTTTGAAGTTACACGATTCGAAAATAATGAAGTTGATTTCAGGGTAGTTTGTTCTAAAGGCACTTACATTCGTTCATTAGCTCATGATTTCGGAAAAGCACTGAACAGTGGAGGCTACCTCATCGCATTAAGACGCACCAAAATAGGAGATTATAATGTAGAAAAAGCTATGAGTGTAACCGAATTTGAAAATATGCTAAAAGAACTAGATAGCGACACTGAAAATTAGAAATGAATTTCATACCAACTTGACAAAAAACATCAATACGCATTTTCCTGTCCTTTAATTAGTACCGCTATAGTACTAAAAAGAATACCTATATCCATTGTAATAGACCAATTCTGAATATAGTATATATCGTATTTAATACGATTGATAATATCCTTATCCGATCTGATTTCGCCACGATATCCTTTTATTTGTGCTAACCCAGTAATACCAGGTTTCACAGAGTGCCTAAAAATATACTGATATTTATCTATTTTTTCAGAATAGGTCTTTGTGTACTGAGGCATATGTGGGCGAGGCCCTACAATAGACATATCTCCTTTAAGAACATTCCAAAATTGAGGTAACTCATCGATACTACTACGACGCAACAGGCGTCCCAACTTAGTAACACGATGATCTTGTTTTGAAACATGTAACCTATCAGTGTCGCTATCCATATACATAGATCGGAACTTATAACAGGTAAATGGCTTGTAATTTACACCATTCCTTTCATGAACATAAAATAATGCTCCTCTACTTTCGAGTCTAAGTATAATCGCTAGTAAAGGCGTAAGCCAAGACAATACTAAGAGAATAACTAATATTGAAATAATAATATCAATACAACGCTTCACGATAACATTCTCTACCTGATGTAACTTGACTTCTGATAGTGAAACCACTGGTGAATAATGATAATAGTCCATTTTAAAATTAGCAAGTGATAGCAAGGTATTTTCAGGAATAAATTTTAACACAATATCATAAGCACCACAAAAATTTACAATAGCATTCAATTCCGTATTTGATAGCCTGTCAATAGTACAATAAAGTTCATCAACTTTATGATTCTTTATAAAATGAATCATACTTTTAGTTCCATCAGGAGAAATGTTTTTAAACACCGCCTTAAGGTGATAACCCATATCTTGACGTGACTTAAAAAACTGAACTAGCTCTTGTGCCTTCTCGGTATCACCTAACACAACCACCCTACGCCTATTTCCTTGATAAACAAATCTATAACACTTTAAAAGATAATAAACACACAATTTAAAGCCAACCACAATAATTCCTAATATACATAAATACCACAGCGTGTCCGAGGTATCTAATAGATAGTGCTTCGTAATACCATAAAATGAAAATATACCTAAAGCCACTAACAACATCTGCTGTATTAACAAACGAAAAATAGTAACTATTGATGTAAACCTATATATCACATAAAAACCTGAAAATACAGAAGCTACCAACCATATCAAACTCAACCATAAGGCAGTTTTCATAGACAATTCATTGTAATACACATGCATTAACAACAGACACACTGTAAGATCTATCACTATTTGAATAGGTCTAATAAGAAATGAATACCCTGTTTTGGGAGAGAAAAGCATAACTAAGGCGAATGATATATCAGTTCTTAATTATACCTATTTCATTTCAAAATGTGGTACAAATAAACAAGAATATTTTTTGTTGTATTCACGTCATAAATACGGTTTCATATATCCGCTAGAAAAGATCAATTGAAAGTATTACCATATTGTGCGGATATTCTAACTTATCGTCTTGTTTCGCAGGAGGCAAAACACTACTTTTAAGTTACTAATAATATGAGAAAATAAAGACTATAAATGCTTTTTAATTCGATCGACTTTGCTATTTTCTTGCCTATAAGCTTTATAATTTATTGGTTCATTACAAACGAAAGATTACAGCTACAAAATCTTTTTATAATTATAGCGAGTTATTTATTTTATGGTTGGTGGGATTGGAGATTCTTATCATTAATTTTGTTTAGTACCTTTGTTGACTACACAATAGGACGATTATTAGAAAATGAGGAAGACCAAGCTAGACGAAAAATATTACTAGGGATAAGTGTTTTTGTTAATCTTGGTTTTTTAGGGTTCTTCAAATATTACAATTTCTTTCTAAATAATCTTATTACTGCTTTTTCATTTTTCGGTCGAAATATTCAAGCTGACTCTTTTTCTTTAAACATAATTTTACCAGCAGGTATTAGCTTTTATACATTTCAGACCTTAAGTTATACAATTGATGTATACAAGAGGAAAATTAAACCAACAAATGATTTTATCGCATTTTGTGCTTTTGTAAGCTTTTTTCCTCAATTAGTTGCTGGTCCAATTGAAAGAGCAAAAGACCTACTTCCTCAGTTCTGCGTAAAACGCACCTTCGACTACAATAAAGCAATTGAGGGTATGAAACAAATTTTATGGGGATTATTTAAAAAAATGGTAATCGCAGATACTAGTGCAATGTTCGTAGATGACGTATTTGAGAGATATATGGACTATTCTGGAGGAACATTAATTGTAGGTGCAGTTCTATTTTCGTTTCAGATTTATTGTGATTTTTCTGGATATTCAGATACAGCAATTGGTACAGCAAAACTATTCGGGATAAATCTAAATACAAATTTCAGAACACCGTACTTTTCGAGAAATATAGCTGAATTTTGGAAAAGATGGCACATTTCTTTATCAAGTTGGTTTAAAGACTATGTCTATATCCCTTTAGGTGGTTCAAAAAAATCAAAAATTATAACACTTCGTAATATTTTTATAGTTTTCATATTGAGTGCTTTTTGGCATGGAGCAAATTGGACTTATATAGTTTTTGGAATCTTACATGCTTTGTACTTTCTGCCTATTTTTCTAATGAAAAAAAACAGAAAATACCTCAGTACAACTACTAAATATAAATTAATTCCCAGTTTTAAAGAACTTTACTCTATAGCTTTTACCTTTATACTTTTTACATTCTCTTTGATTTTTTTTAGGGCAGAAACCATAAGTCATGCTATTGAATATATAAAAAGAATGTTCTACACTGAAAACTTTTTTACAATAGAAACAATGGAAGGTCTTCAATTCAATATTAAACCTCTATATTTTCACCTGACTTTTTTCATAATTATTGATTGGTACTATAGAAACGACGAAATTGTTTTTACCAACCATAATGGTACTAAAATTTCAATAATTTTCAAATATATAATTTATTTATATACTATAATCAGTATCATACTTTCTCTCGGAAATCGAGCTTCTAATTTTATATATTTTCAATTCTAACTATGAGAAAGTTTATTTTAAAGCTGATAAAAACATCCCTAATAATGTATGCCGCATCATTTAGTTTGCAGTTTATATTCGATTTTCTCTTACCACAATATAATAGTAATTGCAAGAGCACTACTTGGCATAAAATATTTAAAGGAAAAATAAATACAGACATTGCAATAATAGGAACTTCAAGGGCAGAAGCTCATTATAGCCCAACAATTATCCAGGAGAAAACAGGATTAAGAACTTATAATTTAGGAATGGTCGGAACACCATATTCTATATTAAAAATTAGGTGGGAGTCTTATTTTAATCGAAACAAAAGACCTAAAATCGTAATCGTAGATGTCGATGAATCGAGCTTTCATAACGAGAAGGAACTATTCGATAAATTTCAATATTTACCATTCCTTTACACAAAAGAATATCAATGTTTTGCACAAAAAAATGATCCTGACTTTTATCAGGAAAAATATATTCCTTTTTACAAATATAGAGGTCATGAAAGTAGAATTCTTCAATATATACAAGATTTTAAAGAACCTAGTACTTGTGGAAACTCCGTAAACGGATATATTGAACATGATATACATTGGTATGACAGAGACTTCCTAAGATTTCAGGAAAAACTTAAAGAAGATGAACCTCAATACGATTTAAAACTTTACGAACAAGGTTTATCTGTATTAAAAGAAATAATTAAAGATTGTAAGAAAAATAATATTAAGATATATCTAGTTTGGTCTCCTTTATATCATGAAAGATATACTCATAATAAAAAAAACAATGTATATATAGATAATATATTGAAAGAGATTTCAACTAGTGAAGATATCGAATATCTAAACTTCGTAGATGATTCCCTATCTTACCATAAGAAATACTTTTATAATTCATCTCATATGAACAAACAAGGTGCCTCAATTTTTTCTGAGAAAATAGGAGATTTAATTAAATAAAAAGAGAGACACGCTACCCAATACTTTGGGGTAATACGAGTCATCAGTTGAAATTCCGTATAATTTCTTCTATTTATACCAATTGAGAATTACCCCCTACAAATCATAAATACTGCTAAAAAACAACTCAATTTAAGCATCGATCGTTCTTTTTTTTTAAATTTGCTTTACAATTAGAGCTTTAGGGGTGTTTGTGATATATTTATACATATAAAAAACGAACTGAGAATTACCCTTTGAACCTGATGCGGGTTATACTGCCGTAGGGAAAAGTGACTGCACAAAATAAAGTACAGGCTTTTGAGGTCCTAAAACTCTTTTATAAATTTTGAAAAAATGCCTGTAGTTACTGTCAATCATCAGCCCGAAGAGATCAAAGAAAACACAACCTTATCAACATTGATTACACAGCTTGATATTCCTGTAAACGGGATTGCTATTGCTGTAAATAATAGTGTAATTGCTAAAAATGACTGGGAAAATATCTCGCTAAAAAATGATGATACGATTACTATTATTAAAGCTACTCAGGGAGGGTAAATACAGCCATAAAACAAAACACTGATCTATAAACAAGCCAAAATTTAAAGTGGATAAACCCTATTTTTTCACTAAAAAATACGAACAAAATGAAGAAAAAAGATACTGCACCAAAACAGGGAGTGACGCGTAATCCATTTCCTAATTCAAAAAAAATTTACGTACAAGGAGAATTGCATCCACAAATTAAAGTAGCTATGCGTGAAATCACGCTAAGCGACACTAAGGACTCAATGACAGGAAAAGTAACCCCTAACGAACCTGTAACAGTTTATGATACTTCGGGAGCTTATACTGACCCAAATATTGAAATCAATATTCACGACGGTTTAGAGCGTATTCGTGAATCATGGATCGAAGACCGAAACGATGTAGAAACCCTAGAGCAATTCAACTCGAAATACTGTAACGAACGTTTGAACGACGAAAGTTTAGACCACCTACGTTTCAACCTAAAACACAAACCAAAACGTGCTAAAGCAGGAAAAAACGTAACCCAGTTACACTACGCTAAACAAGGAATTATTACTCCTGAAATGGAGTACATTGCCATCCGTGAGAATCAGCGTATCGACGAAATGACCGAGCTAGTAAAACAACACCCAGGTGAAGATTACGGAGCATCAATCCCTAAAAAAATTACCCCTGAATTTGTACGTAGCGAAGTAGCAAGGGGGCGTGCTGTAATTCCTAATAATATTAATCACCCTGAAAGTGAACCTATGATCTTAGGACGTAACTTCTTGGTGAAAATTAATGCTAATATTGGAAACTCAGCCACTACATCTTCTATCGAAGAAGAGGTTGAAAAATCAGTATGGGCTTGTCGTTGGGGAGCTGATACTATTATGGATCTTTCTACAGGGAAAAATATTCATGAAACCCGTGAGTGGATTATCCGTAACTCACCAGTTCCTATAGGAACAGTACCTATTTATCAAGCTCTAGAAAAAGTAAACGGAATTGCAGAAGATCTGACTTGGGAAATCTTCCGTGATACGCTAATTGAGCAAGCTGAACAAGGTGTAGATTACTTTACTATTCACGCGGGAGTACTATTGCGTTATGTACCGATGACTGCCAAGCGTGTAACAGGAATTGTGTCTCGTGGAGGGTCAATTATGGCTAAATGGTGTTTAGCTCACCACAAAGAAAATTTCTTATACACACACTTCGAAGAGATTTGTGAAATCTTAAAACAATACGACGTAGCCTTTTCTTTAGGTGATGGACTAAGACCAGGATCAATTGCAGATGCGAATGATGAAGCTCAGTTTGCTGAACTGGAAACCTTAGGTGAATTAACAAAATTAGCTCGTAAGCACGAGGTACAATGCTTTATAGAAGGTCCAGGACACGTGCCAATGCACATGATTAAAGAAAACATGGACAAACAATTGGAAGCCTGCGACGAAGCTCCTTTCTATACACTAGGACCTTTAACTACGGATATTGCCCCTGGTTACGATCATATCACTTCAGGAATAGGTGCGGCAATGATTGCTTGGTATGGTTGTGCGGTACTATGCTATGTAACTCCTAAGGAACACCTTGGACTACCAAACCGTGATGATGTACGCGAAGGGGTAGTAACCTATAAACTTGCTGCACACGCTGCTGATTTAGCAAAAGGACACCCTGGGGCACAACACCGAGATAATGCCTTATCGAAAGCACGTTTTGAATTCCGTTGGGAAGATCAATTCAACCTTGGTTTAGACCCTGAAAAAGCTCGTGAATTCCACGATGAAACACTACCTGCTGAGGGAGCTAAAATAGCTCACTTCTGCTCGATGTGTGGACCTAAATTCTGTTCTATGAAAATTTCTCAGGAAGTACGTGACTTTGCTGCCGAAAATGAAATTGATGAAAACAACGAGGTATTCCATAAAGGAATGGAAAAGAAATCAGAAGAGTTTAAAGATAAAGGTTCTGAAATCTACTTATAGTAGATAAAACGTAAATAAGCACTCCTTGGAAATCATAGTATTCACAGCAGATTGGGATATTGACGAAGAAGCTTCAAAAATCAATTTACTTTTTCAAGAAGGATTAGGCTGTCTACATTTACGAAAACCAAGTTGGTCAAAACAACAATGTGTTGATCTGTTACACCAAATTAACTCCAATTATCATAGTCGAATCATGGTACATCAATATCATGATTTGGCTATTGATTTTTCACTCCAAGGAATTCACCTTAAAGAACAACAACGTACCGAAACCCAAAACCTACACCAATATGTTTCAGAATACCAGCAAAAAGGGTTTCAGGTTTCTACAGGATTCCATGACATAACCAAACTAGAAGCACACCTATCCATAGGTTTCAATTATACTTTCCTGAGTCCCGTATACACTTCTATTTCCAAAAAAAACTACCACGGTAAAAACTTCTGTGTAAAACATTTAGACCACAAAATCATCGGATTAGGAGGCGTAACGCCAAACAATATACAACAACTTAAATACAAAGGCTTTACTGGTGCCGCAGTACTAGGTAGTATCTGGAAAAACAATCAGGTATGTGATGTATTTTTACAAGTCTTAGAAAATACTATATAATGCAAACAATTACTAAAAATTGAGTTACAATAAATCCATAGCATATTCTTTTATATGATTATCCTTTAAGGGGTGTATATATTCCCTTCGTCGAAAATATCTTGATAATAATCATTCTCATACCCCCATGTACTCTTCCAAGCATCATTTCTAGGACGATCCCAAGTTGAACCAAAATAATACAACATATCATGAACAGAGCTATATTCTTCATCACTCCCAATACAGTTCGTTACATTCTCATCTTGAGGAACCTCCTGACCACCATAAGCAAGTAACTGGGTACTAAATTCAGCTAAAGCTTCGTTATGTACATCCTCCCAAGTAGCTTCGTATCCTTGTTGATAGTACTGAGTATATATTATATTAGCTACCGTATTTTCCATAGGCCCTCTCATACCCGCAGCTTCAAGAGCATCAGCAGCGTCATGTAAATCTGTCCTTAAACTGTACCCATAATGTTTATTCATAAAGTTAAAACAAGCCAGCCTTCTATTATATGTAGACAGCGCACCTGTTCCAGAATAATCCTTATCAACGTTACCACCAGCTACATTATAATCATCATCCCTCATCATGTAACGCAAAGTATCTATATAATGCTGAAATAATTTATTTAATCTCCCTCTATCTAGCTCTGTAAACCCCTGTTGAATGGTATAAGAAGGTGGAGTATACGAACTATAGTTACCTACTGGAGGTGCCGGTGGTTGCACAAAACCAATGGGAGGCAACACCTCTTGAACAAGATACGTTTGTGGATCATTAGGTGGTCCTGGGTGTACTACATCGGTAGGGTCAGTAGGAAGTTCGGAAGCTACATTAGGGAAAAAATAAGAAATTATAAAACCTATAATCATTAAAATCCCTAGTCCAATAGCAAAGGTACGAAAACGCTTGGGTGCCCTGTAATCACCTCGTAAATACAGAATAATAAATAATGATGAATAAATAGCAATTACAATAACCGTAAAGGCAGTTATAATAGCATATATAGAAGTACCATACGAAGTTACATTCTCCTGACTATCTACTAAAGGATTGATTGCCAATAGTGGTGAAAAGCTACATAAAAATAGACTTACACAGGTTAATAATCGCTTTTTTGAATAAGTTGTTAACATAAACTAAATACTAAGAATTAATAATGTATACCCATTGAAAAATGTTTCTTTTGTCTCTATGAAATTGACAATAATATTATTTTTATACCGTATTATGGTGCTATAGCAGGATCCATTGGCGGTATGGGAGGTACTGCAACCTCATCAGTAGTTTCAGTATTCCCGACAGCTTGCCAAAAAGAAGAGTAGCTTCCATAGTCATAGTTGCTAGTGTGACCTTTAGGTAATACAGCATAAGCATGAGAATCATAACCACGAGTTCCAACGGTCTCCAGTCGTCCCCCTATACGCATCATAGCTGCAGCATTAAGCCCTTCTATTATAGCGTAATAAATACCATCAATTCTTGTGGGAATTAAGTAATTCCCGAAAAACTCTTGTTCTAATATTCTTCTTACTTCATCAATGACTACACCTCTCATACCATCATTATCATCCTCTACATCCACTAGAAAATCATAAACAGAATCATCTGTACCTTGAGCTAGAGACGCCAACTCATCTGCAACATACCTTACTGCTCCTGACATCCCGTTACCAGGATCGGTATAGTCTATGGCACGGTGTTCTATGGTTGGTACTGGGTCTGCATTAGAGTTAATGTACCGATCAATAGCATTACCACCATTTATTATCGAATCATGAATTACGGTAGGAAGCGGAGGAGCTGTAAAGGTAATAGGCGTACCTACCTGGTTTGCTGTTTGCCCAGTGTAGGGCATAAGACCACTAGTACCTACAGTATTCACCTGAGGAGCAATATCTTTATTTAAAAACACATTGGCTACATAGCCTATAATACCCAACACTGCTAAACCCGAACACCATTGGAAAAAGCTTTTCACACTACGATAATCACCATCAAGATATTTTAACGCCACTAGTATACCTCCTATAGACGCTAAAATAAATGCGGCAGCTATGAATGCCACATACACATGATCCCCCCATATACTAACGTTCGCCGTAGCTTCACTAAGTACGGTGTTCCCTGTACCAGCCCAACAAATACTACATAATAATAACTGTAGCCACAGGCATATATTTTTTTTAATCGTGCTATTCATAAACTAGTATCTTACTTTAAACCTAATTAGACTTTATAACCACTACGGACTAGGAGTAAATACATCACTATCCTCAGGGTTTCCAAATATTTCAGTCATCGTTGTAGTACCATTAAAAATAGATGCATGACCACTAAAACTGTTCTCTATATCACCTGCTATACCCTTTGTAAAACTCACCCCATCTGATTCATTTGTATTTCTATCCAGTTCTGTTCCCAAAACATAAACAATACTATCATAAACATCCTGATCGGTAGGAGGTGTTCCATTCAGTATATCATAGGTATACATATAGTTATACTTCATAACCATATCAACAGTCATGCTGATGAAGCCTGGAGACTGAATGTACTTATCAGCTACTTGCTCTTTCCCCCCCGATGCATGACTTCTTATCTCATGAAAAGCACCTGCAACCATCCGAGTAATAACAGATCGGTCCAGTGCAGGTATGTCGTCATCCCATCCCTCATAATCAGTACCTGCTAAGGGATCGAAATTTTGAGAACCATCACCATATAGACCTTGCGTTGCCGTATAGGTAGCCCCCGTATTTATAGTACCATGCCATACTATACTACTAGGAAGTGTAGTTGTATAATTATTATTTATAGCACTAGAGTTATTATAATTCACCGTATTAGCAGTAAGATAATTTATTAAGCCCGTATTTTTGGGAAGGGTGGTCACGTTTGGCAAGAAAACACCTATCATAAAACCTATAAAACCTAAAACAAAAATACCTACCAGTACCTTATAAAAATTTTCGGGAGCTCTATCTTCTCCTTGTGCGTATTGCGTAAATAGAGAAAAACCAACCCCCACAATTAATGCCCCTACAGCCAAAGCAGCATACACATAAACCTGTGCTCCCCATGAGCTTACAAATGTAGTACTATCGACCATACGCTGCTCGGCTGTAGCAGTAGCTCCCGCCCAACATAAAGACGAAAAACCTAAACAGAGAATAGTAACTATGTATTTTATATATCTTGAAAGCATATGCAAATTATGATCATTTTAGTCTACTGAATGCCAAGAACCATGACGTGTCTGATAACTATAAGGACAATCAAATCTAGCTACACATCTCACTTGACTGTTATCTGAATTATACTCATACCAATCATCTTCACGGGAGTAACACCCACTAAGAAATGGTACTCTATCTGCCCTATTGGCACATTTTAGACATCGACCTGTAGGGCAGTTTCCTCCTATCCAAACAGCATCGCTATCAACCCTACAATCTCTACATATATCACATTCCCCTGAACCTGTTTCACAATTACCATCCCATGTATGACCTGCACTCTCACAGTCAACACATTCTTGTGATTTACACCCTGCACCACCTACAGTAGGATCAGGATCCTGATATACTCCTCCATCTACTATAACACACTGGTAATAATCTTGGTGCACACAATCTCCCGTAGCATCACTACAATCTCCTGTTCCATGCCCTACATACCTCATACCAGGAGTCGATTCACAAGACTCACATGCTGCAGTACGACATGAGCCTCCTCCTGTAACACAATTACCATCCCATGTTCCTCCTGCACCTTCACAAGTAGCACATGCTGTAGAAATACAACGACCTGTACCTGCAACACAATTACCATCCCATGTCATACCTGCATCTAAACAGTCATTACAGTCAATACTAATACAGCCCATACCTGTACCCATTCTACAGTTACCACGCCATATCATACCTGAAGTAGCATTACAGGTAGTACAAACAGGATCTTCGCAAGGTCCTGAAGTACTAGAACCATCGAAACAGTCTCCATGCCAAACCTTACCATCAACATCTTCACATTGATAACATTGAGTACTTTTACAAAGATGTGTTCCCTCTGAGCAATCCCCTGTATACACCATGTTAGGCTGTCCATTACAGGCTGTACAATTAGGATGTTCACAAGTCCCCGAAGCATCCGTAGGGTCTGAACAGTCACCGCTCCACACACTTCCTTTAGCCTCACACTGTTCACAATATAAAGATCTGCAATAGCCCGTACCCGCGGCACAGCTACCCCCATGCCAAGTACCCCCATGCAGCTGACAATTAGTACAGTCAGCACTTTTCACACAAGTACCTGTACCTGCTGTACAATCTCCATTATAGTCCCCTCCCGATGCAATACAGTTAATACAATCATCACTAGGAGCAGTCCCCGCAACGGGAAGTGGGTCACTGGTATAGCTTGGTCTTGCAGTTGATCCAGGAGATGATCCCCCTGTGATCGAAGCAGCTGTAAACACTTGATTTGCAGAATGAGCTCTAGGTGATAAAGTACTTGGGGCGGTAGTAACCACATAACCTGGAACATTTTTAGGCATAGTTGTAGGTAAAACCACACCAGTATCCATAATAAAAGTAGATACAATCGGCAGAATAAGTGCCAAAAGAGCTACTCCATATAACAAGAAATAGAATCTTTTTTGCCCTTTTTCCTCTTCACCACGTAAGTATAAGGTGTATATAATAAAAGCTATAGCTATGATAACTATAAGACAACATACATATACCAAAGACAACACATCGGCTCCCATACTACGGAGTTCGCTCTCCAAAAAAATAAGGCGTGCACTCATAATGGCTGTACTAGAATTAGCCGTAACAGATGCTGCTGTTACCGTTATATTACCTGCACTAATTTGTTGGTCAGCTGCTACCATATCATAAGTTCTATGATTTGTGGGAGCTGTTGGCTGAAGACCTGATGCAAAAGGATTAGTTAACGTATTAGTAGGTAAAATAGAAGCTGCATCTGGCATAAAAAATTTAATTCCGATAGCCAATAAAGCGAAAACTACTAGTCCATATATAATGCTGTATAAAAGACTATTAGCTTGATAATCTTCATTTCGGGTATATTTTACCGTTACAATAAAGAAGAATGGTAATATCAGTACCAAAAGTGCCGATATAATGACAGGAATAATACTGAGTGCAGAATAACTAATAAAATCCTGTGTATCTTGAACAAGTGCTGCACCTGTCGCCCAGGAACTAAAACTAAACAAAGTCAATAAGAATGTACACCTAAGCAACTTCATACCACTAAATTAATCTACAAATATTTCTATTATAGTTGCTGATAATGCAAAAATACCCAAACCAATGAGTGCTTTCGTAAACATTTTTGGAGCCTGATCATTTCCTTGTGCGTAGTGAATAAATACAAGGAGCCCCCCTACTAAAGCAAATGCAAGTGCAACCTTATTTATTAATGGCCTTACTACAACATACCATGCATCAACTTGCGAAGCCAAAGTGGTTGCAATAGTACCTGGAGCAGAGGCAGCAAAACAATGTGTTGTACTGACCAATAATAAAATCAATGATATGTTTTTTATACTTTTCATGTAGTGTTCTAAATTTATAGTGTATGCTATTTTTGAAAAAGGAGCGTCAGATAAACATGCTGATTACAATACCCACTATGGTGGTGGTGCAGGTAAACCTGGAAGGAAAACACTTATCAAACTAAAAGCCAATACAAAGAAAACAATTCCTATAATTAGTTTTATTAAATTTTTTGGAGCTTGATCATTACCCTGAATAAACTGAAAAAAGATAAGAAAACCACCTCCTACAGCAAAGAAAGCCACAAAGTACTCCATAATACTATTGGCAGTATACAACCAGCCTCCTACCTCTGCAATTAGATCTGAGAAGAGTGTTATTCCTGTAGTAGAAACACCCGATGCAAATAAACTAAGAGTCGAGAGAAGACAACAAAGAAATGATATAATATTTTTATTCTTTCTAATCATTATAAATGATTTTTTGTATGTATAATTTAGATTTATAAATAGTAACCTTTATAGGTTTTGGAAAATAATACCTGCAAAGTATACCATTAGCTTAAAAATTGCTAGACCTACCAGTAACTTTATAAATGATTTAGAACCTTGCTCATTTCCTTGCATATAATGAAAGAAAATCATAAGTAAACTTCCTAAAGCAAAGAAGGCAGCCACAACATCAAAAGAATCTGACATTCCTAGAGTCCAGTTCACTATTTTATTATCTATATTTTCCGCTGCAGAAATTCCTCTAAGAATTTGTGCTGCTATAGGAAATAGAGCAACTCCAAGGGTTAGGACAAAACAACTAAGTTTCTTTTTCATTTATTTTATTATTGAATTTGGTAATTCCTAAAATGTCTATTGAAATCTATAACAGTATTAAGAATTAAAAATAAATATTTTCTCTATGTGTTCCTTCTTTTTCTTATAATAATTTCACGCCATTTAAACTATTTCTCTGATAAAAGAAGAAATAACTTATATGCAACATCATAACTTTTAATTGGTATTATAAAGCATACTAATTTTTCGATATAATAAGCCAAAGGATAAAATACAACCATAGTCACTATTTATTCTTTTAATACTAGTATAATAGAAAGCTTTTATTCTAAAAATTGTATTTTTTACACCTAATTATGTAAAATCAAATGATTAACACATATAC
>CAYYNF010000019.1:0-19347 GCA_964472695.1 uncultured Flavobacteriaceae bacterium | reverse complement strand
GTAAAAAGTTTCAGAGGACATAAGGAACATAAGTCTGTTTGTATAAGAGCGACTTTTGTATGATTTTTCGATCATTTCTGCATAATCTTTTTTTAAAATGATCAGGTCTTTTTGCAACTCTTCTCGGTACGCTTTCTGTTCTTTTATTTTCTGATTAATAAAGTTTGCTTGTTGGTTTCTAATTTTTACCAACTTTGTAAGTTTATTAATTTCGATGTCTATTTCAGTTACTTTTTCAAGTACTGATTGTTCTTTTTGTTCGCTATTCTTGCGTAATTGTGAAAATTGCTCAATCTCTTTCAGAATATTTTTACGTTGCTTCTCGAGATTTTTCTGGCTTTGTTGTGCCATAATACTTATAGAGCTTACAAGGAGGTATATAAAGAATAATGTCCAACGCATAATTATTTATAGTTTTATAGGTGTGTATCCTTTAGGAATAGAGAATGGAAAACGTAGTTTAGAGTTTATTTCAGGAGTATTAATTTTAATGCTGACATGTTTGTTTTGCTCCTGTATACGAGAGCGAATATCAATATATTCTGGTAGCATTTGTTTGTTGATTTCTTGATAATCTTTGTAGTCTACTAATAATGCTCCTTGAGGGTTGTCTATATGTATTTTAGAAAGTTTTAACCAATCTGCATAGAAGCCAAATTCCACGTTACTATTATATAATTTCTTTTTTCGGTGTAGTATTATTTCTCGTCCTATTTTTTTACTAGTATATTTCTTAGCGGCTTCATCATAAAAATACTGTCCTAAAATTATATTTTGAAGTTGTTCGAAATTAACAGCTACTCCGAGAAACTCAGAAAGGCTATCAAAATTTCCTATATAATATCTCTTGTTCAATTTTTCATAGAAACGTACTTCCTTTGGAGTAATTAAAGCTTTTGCCATAGTAATTCCCAGCACTTTTACACTCATCCATATCTTTTGATTGTGTTGCATGCGTAAAGAGACATTGGCTTGGTATTGCTTATCACTATCGTCGTAGTTTATCTTGAGTTTGGACTGTAATTTATTAAATGAAAAGGTAGCGTCCTTATGTGCTTGTATCAACTCATTGACTGATTTACTTGTAAGTTGACCATTGGTAGATGCAATTTTTTTTGATTTACATGAGCCGAAAATAAGTAAGAAACTAGAGAGTATACTTAAAATCTTATAATCGATATATTTATTGAATTTTGATATCATTACTTTTATTATGGTATTTATTGGCGTTATTAGTGTCTCCTGTAAAGCTATAAGTTTTAGCTAATTTTTTATAGAATATTTGTTCTAGTTTTGGATTGTCAATGACATAATCAAGTCCGTCTTTTAAGTAGATTAATGCTTCATTGTATTTATTTTCTTGTATGTGCAAATTTCCTTTAACCAGATATAAAAATGGTTGTGAGGGAAACTTCTCTAGTCCCATTTCTACTGTTTTTTCGACAGATTTATCTTTATGATGGTATAATTGTAATAGTACTACACTTTTGATAAGCTCATAATTGTTAGGATCTTTTTCTAAGTTTTTTTCATAAATACTTAAGGACTTCGTACTTAAATCAGAAGAAATTGCATCCATTAATTCTTTTAAATCATCGTTTATTTCTAAGGGTATCGAGGCTTTTAAGGAGTCTTTGTCTTCTTCTAAATATTGAGTATAACGATCTATCATTATTGACTTCAACCCTTCGTCGTTACAGGGTTTATTTTTTAAAAGGTTCATCAACTCTGTTAGTGCTTTCGTGTTTTTAGTGTTTATATATTTATCTAGTTTAATATAATCTAAGTAACAGGCTGTAGGTATATTTTCATGGAGTTTATCAATAGTTTCTTTAGCTTTTTGGTTTAATTCTTTCTTAATATATAGCTCGTGCAGTCCCTGATAAGTTCTTTCGTCCAACGGATGCTCTTTTATGCGAGCTTTGTAAGTGTCAATTTTGAGGTCAAGATCTGTAGTGTTTTTTAGTATTTTTTGATATAAACGCTCCACTTTAGGTTCATTGCCAAAGGATTCTCTATAAATGTATAAAGTGTTAAGAGCTTCTTTGTATTGCTTGGTGTATAAATAACTTTTAGCTAGTGTAAAAAGTTTATTAGGAGCTATTTTTACAAGTTTTTTTAAGGTTGTTATTTGTGCATCGAAATTCTTGAGTTCGAAATAGGTTTTATGTAATTCGTTAAGTATAGTTGGGTTATTGGACATCAATTCATTTGCCCTTATGTAATTATTTAATGCCTTATCGTATTCTTTGATATTGTAATAATTACATCCTATTTCATAGTAGATAATTGGTTTGCTATCATCAAGTTTAAGGCATTTTTCTAAGAGTTCGATAGATTTATTATTACGATTGATAAGTCTATAGCTTAATGCTTCATAAAACACCTCTTCAAACTCTTTAGATACATCGGTAATATTATTTAGAGACGTATCACTTTTAGTTACCTGAGCTGTAGTGATCATACAACTCAGGTAACTTATACTTAAAAGTGTTATAAGTTTTATAGGCATGGTTATTCAAATTTAGAATAGTCACCTAGGCTTATTTTTGTGAAGTTACCATCATAATTGACATTATTCCCAATCATAGACTCATTTAACACAGCATTTTTTAAAACAGTATTATTTTGTACTAGGCTATTTGTAATAGTTACATCTGTTAGGGTACATTCATTTCCTATAGACACATTAGGTCCTACTGTAGTATTTGTCAATTTTACTCCTTTACCGATATAACAAGGTGCAATAATTTTAGCATTATCGAGTATTACGTCATCATTTACTAGTTCTTCACGTTTTTCTTCATGGATGAAATTAAGAACACGTGTGTTTGTTTCGACGGTAACCTCTTTATTTCCACAGTCCATCCATTCAGCAACGATTCCCGTCTTGAAGATTTTTCCTTCCTTCATTAGGTTTTTAATGCCGTCATTAATTTGATATTCTCCTCCGTGCATTAGTTTAGCATCCAGTACTTGTTGTAGAGCATTCTTAAGAGCCTCTCCTTCACGGAAGAAATAGATACCAATAACAGCTTGGTCTGATACTTTTTCTTTAGGTTTTTCAACTAACTCGACTATATGGTCTTCTTCATTTAGTTTAACAACACCATATGCTTCAGGGTTTTCTACTTGTTTAGTCCATATTACAGCATCAGCATTTGGGTCTAATTCGAAATCAGCTTTAAATAAAGTATCTGCGTATGCTACAATACAAGGTCCTTTTAAAGAATCCTGTGCACACATAATTGCATGTCCTGTACCAAGAGGTTGGTCTTGATAATAGATAGATACTTTCGTATTTAAGTTATTCCCTATTTGCTCTAGTTGAGACTCTACGCCAAAACTTTGGTCAGTGATGAAAGCAATTTCTTCTATTTCTGTGTTTGCTACGCGAGTAATATCTTCGACTAATCTTTGTACGATAGGTTTCCCTGCGATAGGGATTAAAGGTTTAGGAACAGTAAGTGTATGTGGTCTCAAACGTGATCCACGGCCTGCCATAGGTACTATAATTTTCATAATTTTCTTGTTATAATTATTGGTGAAAAGATTTTAATTTTTGTAGACGATATCTTATGTGATAGGGTTATTGTGTTTTATATGAGTGTAATATAGCTTAAAAAATTCTAGATTTTATTTAACTCCAGTACTCCCAAATCCTCCTTCTCCACGTGAAGTTTCGTTAAGTTTATCCACTGTGTTCCATTCTATACGTTCGTATTTTGCAATAACTAACTGTGCAATACGGTCACCATGCTCAATGGTAAAATCCTCTTGAGATAGATTTACTAGGATTACTCCAATTTCTCCACGGTAATCTGCATCGATAGTTCCTGGAGAATTTACTAATGTAATACCATTTTTGTAAGCTAGTCCACTTCTAGGGCGTACTTGTGCTTCTAAACCTGCTGGTAGTGCGATATATAGTCCTGTTTTGATGAGTTTTCGTTCTAGAGGAGCTAATACTATAGGGCTTTCTAATACGGCTCTTAAGTCCATACCCGCTGATTGTAGTGTTTCGTAACTAGGTAAGTCGAATCCTGACTTGTTAATAATATCAATATTCATTTTCTAAATAATTTTTGTGTAAATATCTTTAAGCTGTTCCTTTCTAACAGAAATACTACTAATAAATAAATCAAAATACTCCCTATTTTTAGGAGAATACTATTGTTAATGTATGTTAGGTTAATAATACTCAATATTAAAGATGTAGTGATATAAACACTTATTTTGAGTAGGTTGTAAGGAATAAAGTAATGTCTTCGCCCAATAAAAAAGGATATAATTGCCATACATGTATAAACGATTAATGTAGTGTATGCAGCAGTTATATACCCATATATTGGTATATATAAATAATTTAATATAACCGTTGTGGCTGCTCCACCAATGGAAATATACATACCATAGTGCGTTTTATCCGTAAGTTTATACCATACAGATAGATTATGGTAAATACCAAAAAAGCAATTGGCAAGTAATATTATAGGAACAATATTTATAGCTTCCCAGTAACTTTCGTCACGAATAAGAATTTCCTTAAAAATATTTAGGAAACTGTTCACAAATAACATTCCAAGACATGCAAATAAAACAAAGTAATTTAAAATTAAGGCATAAGTATTTTTCGAATTTTTATCTTTAGCATGGTTGAAAATAAAAGGTTCAACTCCCATTCTGAAAGCTTGTATAAATAATGTTAAGAACACGCTTAATTTATAACAACCACTATAAGATCCCATAATATGTTCATTGGTAAACTTTTTCAGTAGTAATTTGTCTAAGTTTTCATTTATAACAAAGGCAATACCTCCTATCATAATAGGTAGTCCGTAGCTAATCATACTTCTAAAATAAGAAGTGTCAAATTGAATTTTAAATTTTGTATAAATGCGACTTATACATAAGAAACTGACAGCACTACCGAGAAGATTAGAGATAAATATATATTCAATAGGTTCAAAGTGCAGAAAATCAGGTAATGTGATATTGAAATAAGGAACTCCCTTTAAAAAGAAAAAGTTGCCTATTACGTAAGTAATTAAACCTAAAAATTTATATAAAGCGAAGCGTAATGCTTTAGCATGAATACGCAGATAAAGAAATCCTGCTATAGCTAAAGTATCTAGTGTTAATATATTTGTTAGTAAGTTAAAACGTTGTGTTGGGAGCTCTAAGAAAGCACTGATTTTATGATTGAAACTAATACAGATTGAAGCAAACAATAAGGTAGTAGTAGTTAAACAAATCAATAGTGTCGAGAATACTTTACTGTCTTTACCAGACTTATTGTAATACCTGAAAAATGCCGTTTCCATACCATATGTGAGTAGTATGTTAGCAAAGGCTGCATATACATAAAAGGTGGTGTTTTCAGAGAAAGCGGTTGTAGAGAGTATTGAAGTATGAAGCCCAATAAGCACAAGGTTCATTAGCCTAGGTAATACCGCAGATATACCATAGATAAAAGTGTCTTTAATGAGGCTTTTGAAAATATTCAAAGCATTTTTTTTACACAAAAATACAAATATTACCAGATAAGGAGGTAAAATTATAGGAATATAGAAGTGACTTTTATTACTTAAAATACAAGCGATACAGCACTCGTATAGTTAGTTTTTGATTATGGTAATATTTCCCTCTACATTATCTTGCATGAGCTTCTCGTGATTTTGTGTTGAGATTCACGGAATCAATTCGTTAATTTTCTAAATTAGAGATTTGAAGTCATACAAGATAAGGGTAAAAGGTGTACCAGATCTATGATCTATACGGAACATCAGAAATGCATAAATAGCCTTTGTATATTTGACTAAAAACATAATAGATTATGAAATTAGTCAGTTTTAAGCCCTATAAAAGGTTTAATTTGTGCATAAGTGTATCTTTATTTGCTCTACTAATTGGAATAACCTCCTTGTCAATTAGTACACTGTTATCTTCTATATCAATAATCTTAGAAAGATTGATGATGTAAGATCGGTGTACTTTCACAAACTGTTTTTCAGGAAGCTTATCGAGTACTTTTTTTAGCGTAGAGTATACTATGTAATTCTTCTTATGTGTTTTAATACTTATGTAATCACCTTTCGCTTGAATTAGATTGATGTCACTAAGACTAATTTTGACCAATCTACGTTCGATATTTACAAATAGATCCTTTGAATCGGTGTCTAAGCCTATTGGGTTTTCTATTTCTTTCCTTTTTGTTTTTTCTATAGCCTTTATGAAACGTTCTTCTGAAATAGGTTTTGTTAAATAATCTATAATACAACCATACTCGAAAGCTTCTAAAGCATATTCGGTGTGTGAGGTTGTTAGTATAACTTTAGGTGGGTTTTTTAGTGTTTCTATAAAATCAAACCCTGTAAAATTAGGCATGTTAATATCTAGAAAAATAAGATCAATATCCTTTTTCTTATTTAAAAATTTAATGGCTTCTAGGGCGTTTTCAAATTCATCAACAACATCAATTGACTTGGTTGTTTCACAAAGTTGCCTAATAATAGCTCTTGAAGCTTGTTCGTCATCTACAATTATTACTTTCATCACAGTTGTTTTATAAAGTTATCAGTCTGGTTCAGTATATTAATAAATCCACTATACATAGATTTTTGATCTTTTTTCAGTTCATTTTCAAAGTCCATTGCATAATTATAGGCATCTTTCATATCTAGCATACTGAACTTATGTTTTATTTTATGTACTACATTAGCTGCCCGTAATAGATCCTGCATTTCACAATATTCTAGGAATAAAGCTTTTTCTTTAGGAAATTCTTTTTTTAGAATATCAATCATTTTTAATTGAAAATCTTCGGAGCCATTAGCCAGTTTTTTGATGTAATTTATGTTGGGCATGGGTGTTATAAGTTTAGTGTTTATGTTCTTTCAATAATCCATCCGCGGTTTCGCATATCACTAACCACATTTTTAAAATAGACAGGTTTTTTAACAATCTTCCAATTGATTTTTATACCTACTTCATTATATATAAATCCGAGTATTGCACTTGTTGTTGCGATATTACTTTTTAGTCCATATAGTTTCATCGAAAGTTGAGGTGATATATTAGATCCAATACTTCCCATAAGTCGATAGGTCCATTGTTTTTCGCTGTCTTCAGTAAACTGGTATCCTGTTGCGGCATTAAGCCAAAAGGTAAACTTCCCTTGATCTCTTAGGACTTCCCCAAAAGTTTCAACAGATTTATATACCGATGGACTGAAATATACAGCTGGTACTTGGTTTTTAAAGGTTATGTATTGAAAGTTGATCCCCGTTTTTACTACAGGTCTAGATAGTAGTTTATAATATAAAGAAGTAAATAGTAAATTTTTACTGTTGTTATCGGATTGCCATACATAGTTTAGCTGTGTGTACCAACCCAGATTAAAATTAGTGCTAAAGTTATTGTTTAGGTATAACGTGTTTTGAACAAGGTGTATATTAAGTAGGTCTGCGTTAAAGCTTTCAATATCTTTCTTATAACCTACAGTTAAGTTTTGCATACGTAAAGGAGTCATATCAAAACCCACGTCAGTGATCATTTGGCTAAAGCTATTTTGTTTTCCGTTTACTTTTATGCCTCCTACATATGTCTTCAACATTACTTTAGGATTAAACTGATAATTAACCCCAAAGTCTAATGAAGAGGCTTCTGCAGCGTTTAAACTTGTATTATTTTGAGTGTCTTTATACCTGTGATGTGCCGTGATGCTAAACTTTGTAGAAATAGGAAATTTGAAATCTACAAAGTTCATCTTGCTCACGTTGTTCCCATTATCAAAACTATAAGCTGTTTTAGTATTAATTTTAGGAACAAATTGTAGGTTTAGTGTATTAATGAAGCCTTGTGCATCTTTTTGTTTCTCATAGAAAAACAGAGTTCGGTAAGCATATAAGTAGGCATCATCGTAATTTTTTAATGCTTTTAGGGTATTTGCTTTTCCTAAATTACCGTCAAAAGCAGAAGAGTCTCGCTCCAAAATTCTATTGTAGTCCTGTACTACCTTCGGAAAGTTACTCGTATATGTATTGTACATAGCTCGTAATGATAGTGTCCAGTTATCTTTATTCTTATGATAAATAAGACTATCAATTTCCTTTTTGGCTTTTTTGAACTTTTTGTTCCAAATCAGAGCCTGTACGTAGCGTTCTTTAGATTGATTTTGGGATAAAGTATCTTCTTTATTAGTAAGTGACAGTGCAACAGCATCTTTGCTAACTGATAAAGCGTCCTTTTCTTTAAAGTTTAAATGATGTACTAAAGACTTTCCGTTAAGTGCAATAATACTATCTCTAAAAGTTGTAGCGATTTTAGTATAACACCTATCGGCTTTATCCAATTCTTTTGTTACAAGATATAAGTTTGCTAAACTCATATAAGTATCTTTATCATTCGGCATGAATTCAAAGTTCTTTAATAAGTATTCTTCAGCATGTTTATAATCATGATTTGTCGAAAGTAAACTAGCGTACCCTAAATGAATATATTTTTTAGAAATCAATGCATTTGGGTTTGCAGGAGAAACAGCTAGAGCTTTATCGATAAATTCAATAGCAAGATTATATTTTTTTAAGTTTGAAAATGTATTAGCCATACCTAATAGTCCAGCAAAATTTTCAGGGTAATCAATTACGAGTTGACCATAATATACCTCAGCTATTTCGAATTCTTTACCCCATAGTAAAGATTCAGCATAATTTAATTTCACTTCGATATCATCAGCGTAATCTTTCAATAAATCAATAAAGATGCCTTTTGCTTTTACAGTATTACCGTTTAATCCTACAGCACGACCATAACACACCAATGCTGTTTTGTTTTTAGGATCATCTTTAAGAATGACTTCAAAAAAAGCTTCTGCATCAGCAAAGTTGCCTTTTTCTAAGAATTTAAAACCTTTATTCATATCCTGTGCATAACTTGAAAAGGACAAGAAATTTATAAAGAATATTATAAGGGTTAAATGTTTCATCTAGGGTGTTTTTTATACAATTTAATAAAAAATAAACAACTAAACGTATATTTTAGATATTTTATCGAGTAAAATAGCAGTAAATGGTCTTTTGTCGTTAAAATAGTGGTTGTCGTGTGGAAAAAGGAAACTAATATGCATCATTCACTTACTTTAAAATATCATTTTTTAAAAAGAATAAGTCCCTCACAGGTTTTTATGTTAAGTTCATTAATTGTGAGTGGAGGTAATTATGCTTATAACTTATTATTAGGAAGGTTTTTGGGACCTGAGAAATTTGCAGATGCAGCGATCATGATTACATTTTTAATCGTGTTATCCTTTATAGCTATGACCGTACAATTAGCTACAGCTAAATTTAGAGTGCTTTTAGAAGGTGAAGAACTGAAACAATTCATGCAATTTATTTATAGTGTTAGTTTGGGGTTAGGTGTTCTACTAGGGGGAGTGGTTATGTCTATGAGTGGTTTTTTACAAGAGTGGCTCAATACTTCTACAGAAAGTATGTTTTTGATTTTTAGTTTTGGAATACCTCTTTATTTCGTAATGAGTGTCAATAGGGGATCTTTTCAAGGAGGGGAACAATTGTATAAGCTGTCAGGAACCTACCTTCTCGAAATGCTATCACGCTTAGTTATTACAATAGCACTTATCTTTATTTCGTCTATACAACATTCTAATGTGGTGTCTATAGGGGTTTTATTGTCCTTAGTGTGTGCCTTATTTCCTTTCGATAGATCTCTTTTTTCTTTGAGAATTAAACCGATATTAAAAAACTCTATATTAAGGTCATTAGGTGCTTTTATATTGATAACAGGTTTGTATGAGCTAACTCAGATCATAATTAATAACAGTGATATCATATTGGTGAAATATTTCTTCTCATCTTACGAGGCAGGGTTATATGCTTCTATTGCATTAGTAGGACGTATCATATATTTCGTTACGTGGATGTTCGTGATGTTGCTGTTGCCAACAGTTGTAAAACTAAAAAAAGAAGGACAGCGTACCACTCCTATATTAATGAAATATGTGAGTTATACATTGGTTATAGCATTCAGTATTGTATTGGTTACCTTCTTATTTCCTGAAATTATTATAGAGTTACTTTTTGGTGAGGCTTACCTTCCTTATGCGGATTTACTTTGGAAATATGCTTTAGCCACTTCTTTTTTTGCGGTATCCAATATTTTCGCTTATTACTTTTTATCTATAGAAATTTATTCGCCTATTGCTATCTCTGCCTTTTTTGGGGTATTACAGATCCTTCTTGTAATCGTATATCATGATAGTATCCTTCAGGTTATCTATATGCAAATTCTCGCAATGAGCTTACTATTTGTGGTACAGTTATCTTATTTCCTAAACAAAGAATTTAATACTAAAACAAAAATATAAAACTTTAAACCTTAACAACTATGAAATTAGCCATCATCACAGCTTTTCCTCCGAGCAAAGTTACTTTAAACGAATATGGATATCATTTAGTGAAAAACTTTGCTACAAATAATGAAGTAACAGAAATAGTTTTGCTTACAGATGCAGATGTACCTACTAATAGTATAGATATTGATCAGTCTTCATGTAAATTAACCATAAGAAAGTGTTGGGAGTTCAATAGTTATACTAATGTTTTCGATATCATGAAGGTAATCAACGAAACACAACCAGATTCGATATTGTTCAATTTACAATTTATGAAATTTGGAGACAAGAAAGTTCCAGCAGCATTGGGTCTTATCGCTCCATTATTATGTAAGCTAAAGAAGATTCCTACAATTGTGTTACTTCATAATATTTTAGAGCAAGTGGATCTAGAATCAGCAGGTTTTACTTCGAATATTCTTCTTAATAAAGCTTATAATTTTATAGGTTCCATGCTAACACGTGTTTTATTAAAAGCCGATTTAGTAGCGGTGACTATGGAGAAGTACATTACTATTCTTAAAGAAAAGTATAACGCTAATAATGTAGTTTTGATACCTCATGGAACCTTCGAGTTAGCCTCTGAGTTTGTACAGAAACCTATTGCTAAGGAGCCTATGCAAATTATGACATTTGGAAAATTCGGTACTTATAAAAAAGTAGAGCCAATGATTGATGCTGTAATACGTGTGCGTACTAAGTTGGGTATCCCACTTGAAGTAGTTGTTGCTGGTACGGATAATCCTAATGTTCCAGGGTATTTGGAGGGAGTAAAATTAAAATATAAAGACATTCCGAATATCCGTTTTACAGGATATGTGGAAGAAGAAGATGTTCCTAAAATTTTCAATGATGCCGCTATGGTAGTGTTCCCTTATACATCAACAACGGGGAGTTCGGGAGTATTACATCAGGCAGGAAGTTATGCAAAGGCTGTAATTATGCCTGATCTAGGTGATTTAGCTCTTTTAGTAAAGGATGAAGGTTACTTAGGGGAGTTCTTTGAACCAGAAGACGTGCAAAGTTTGGCTAATGCCATTGAAAAACTTGTAATAGATGAGGCGTATCGTAATGAAATGGGACTAACTAATTATAAGGCAGCACATGCATTCCCTATGAATAAGATCACTGATATGTATATTGAACATTTCAAACAGATTAGTATTCTTAATTCGGACCTGCAATATATTTAAATGCAGGTTTTTTTCGTCCTTTATAATCAACAAAACCATAATGTTTTTGAAGACTTTTTAGCCAAGGTTTCCAACCTAAAACAGCGTTGGGAACCTCTTCAAAATCATATAAGGTCCATGAAACAAAAGAGAGGTTATATTTTTTGAAATGTTTTTGCATTGTTTTGTGGTATTCAGCTTGATCTAATTCATCATTACCAAAAGGAAACCAAAAACCGTCATAAGATGATAGCCCAAATTCTTGTACAACTACTTGTTTATCACCTACTTTTTCTTTTAATTTTAAATAGGTTTCTTCAAATAGAGGTAGATGAAGGTAGAAGTGAAAAGAAACAAAGTCTACCTCTTCAACTAGATCATCCGCAGCTTCAGCACTTGACCACCCTATTGTTACAGGGGTGTTGGGATCAATAGTTTTTATATAACGGATCATATTTCTCAGCCAAGCTCTCACAGTATTCTCTCCACGATTAGGCATATCTAAATCAGGTTCATTTTTTATGTCCCAAGCCATAAGAGCGGGATGATCTTTAAGTTTATTAACGATTGTTTCTGTGTGTCTTTGATTTAGTGTCCAGTCATACATGTCATAATTCCCGTAAAAGTCAAATAGTGTTACCATAACTTTTAGGTCATTGTTATATGCCAAATTCATGGTAGTGTGTAATTGCTTAAGCATTATATCGTTGACATTAGCTCCTCCAAAAGCTTCATAGGGTACAAAAATACGTATACTGTTTAGTCCTGAGGCTTTGATGAAAGCAAAGTCCTTATCGATGACATCTGGAGCGAATTTTTTTCCATACATTTTCCAAGGTTGATCTTTGGGATAGTAGTTCATCCCTTTCATGTTTATATAGGATTTATGGAATATGGGTTGGTAATCATTATCTCTTGTGTTTTCTTTTACCAAGTGTCGGATTTTCCAATAGCCATCTTCTAGTAACATTACACATTTATAATCTGATATTTCTTCAACTTCAAGAATGATACTATCATTTTGGAACACGCGTTTATATTCATGTACATCACTATCTTTTAGGGCAATTAGAGTACCATCTTCACTGAAGAAATAAACTTTAATATGATGGCTTAGTGTCGTCTCTTCTATATTAATGTCATTTAAAATATTTGTATTTATAATATCAACTATATTTTTTTGGGCACTAGATGTAAAATAGGTATTCAGTCCTCTTTTGGTATTTAGAAAAAAAGCGACATGCTTGGTGTAAAAAGCATCAACAAAATCCGTTTCAATATTAGCTAAATTCTCACTGTATAATTCTCGACCTTGAATCCCTATTGTGTCCCAGCTGGTACTAGGTAGGTATTGTTTTTTTTCTTTTACATCTGATAGCATCATACGACTACGGTCGGCACCAGTATTCATGTAGCTAAATAAGTTACTAAGTCCAGATACAATGAAGGTGATTAGTGCTATATAAGTAGTCATAAGTAATATTCTTAGTAAAATTTTATTCTGCATAGTAAAGATCTTTTACAGTTTTTGACTTTCCTGCAACATTGAATTTAAAGATATAAGGACCGTTGAAGAGATTTACCTTATCGAGTATAATAATGGAATAACCGTCTTTGCTTGGTTGGTTTATGGTATAAATAAGCTCTTGGTCTTTATATATTTTTAGCTCAACTATTAGTCCATCAGGAACATATTGTCCCATGTAACTCAATATAGGTCCTATGGTTATTACGGAAGAGTGTTTTTCAAAAAGAATTTCGAAGTCATTTACGATACTTAGGAACTCTATTTCTATTTCATTACTACGCCCCATACCTGTTACACGTCCCGATATGAGCCATCGATCATAAAAATCAGGATGTACAATTTTGGCAGTAGCCACTCCATTAATCGTAGTACCAGCAGCCATAAGATAATCTCCAGCAAGGTTTACAATAGTGAATTCTACATAAGTACCATCTGCCACAATATTACCATATTCATCTGTTATAGTAGAGGTGTATATTTCAAGCATCTGATTACCATCAGCATATTGGTGAACTCGTTTATGGAAAATTTCAAAATTTTCAGGGTTGCTAGGGGTGATCTCTAATACCTGTTCTTTGGAGCTAATACCAAAAGCTTCACAGTTTAGGAAAATTTTTCCTGCTCTTCGGATGGACTCAACTTTGATATGGCAAATTAAGTTTGATATAGTACTATATATGCTACGAGTTTTTCCCCAAAAACTTTGTTTAAACTTAACAGGGGTTGCGTCGATATATGGATTATCAAATTTATCGACAGGTATACATACTAACATTGCATAGTCCCAATCACCGGCTTTAATAGCTGTTGGACCTAGATAACTTTCAATGTGATATGCTTTGGCTTTTGGTAAAATCTCGAAATAATCTTTATAAAGTTCCTGACCCCCATAAATCAGCCTATAGTACACCTTTCCAGTTTTTTTAGCATAGATACGTGGTACGTGGTATCTATAATACTCTTTGGTAACATAAGCTTCAATAATTGTACTCCCAAAGCTATTACTAATGTATAGTTTTGGTTTAAGATCTGAGACAATCCTAAATTTTAGTTCCTTTATATCACCAGCACTATATGTATCTTGTAGCCCAACAGGCATATAGATGTCATCTTCACAGGGGGTATCTGTATTGGGATCTAAATATATTGGAGGGGTGATTAATAGCAATACGTAAAGTAATATATTCAGCATTTAGATAGGGTTTCCAATATAATTGTTTAGTTCTATTTTAACATACCAAAAGTCATCGTGTACTATAGGTAATAACCGCCCTTTTTCATCCCCTTTTATTCGAAAGGGCACATTTTTTTTTGCAGTAGTTTCATCAGGGAGTCCATTAATAAAGAAGTTTTCATTTTCGTCATCAATAATTTCTACATTACAGATTTCAGTAATAGGATATTCAAAGTAACTTTTACGTTGCTGTCGTACACTATTTCTTACGAAAAAATGTTCAACCCACATCAATTCTTTTTCTTTATTATAGTAAGACACTAATAACTGAGGAATTGTAGCATCTTGTGTTCCATAATTAAATAATGTTCCTGAAATAATATCTTTTTTGACTCTTAGATGACTAATGGTAACTCTTTTATATAAATCTCGATTTGCAGTATTGGATGACACATGCAAATCGAATGAGCTAGGAATTTCATTTAAGTACACAGGGAAATAAGTATCAGGATCATATGTTTTAGGTTTAACGTCTGTATTTTTTTTCCATGCTGTATCTTCAAAATTGATAATAAACGAAGTAGTTTCCTTTGGCATTAACTTATGTTTTATAGTACTCTTTGCATTATAACTAGCTAATTTTTTATCATTTTTAGAATATAAAGAAGCTTTCAGAGCTATGTCAGCAGGAGTATTATCTGTATTTTGAACTTCTCCAACAATAAAATATTCACCATTATTATGGACTAATTTAGCAGACAGTACTTCGGCTATAGGTTGTCTAATAATATCCTCATGATGGGTCATTTCTGAGGTGATTTTTCGACGACCTTGATTGTAATAGGTTGTTTCATTACTTACAAAAAGCTTATCAGGTGGAATATCTGTGTCTGGCTTCACTGCGTCGATATACCATTTCCCTCTGATCTTAATAGTCGTTTGCATTTCTTCTTTCTCAATTATACGTAATGGAGTAATCCATTTCGTATGTACAGATAGCATAGCTCGTTTACGATTATTACGGATTACTTTTACCGAAATAGAATCCATTTTAGCATAAGAGTTTAATACCCCGTCAGCCACACTAATTTCCATCATGTACTGCTCCATAGATATTGAATCTTTTGGGTTGAGTAATGAATGAGCTTCCTTAAAACGCTTAAAGTCCAAATGATCATAATAGGCATTTACAACATTATGGGGAGAATAGTGGGTGTAGTTCTTGATATAGAATTTATACACAAAATAACAAACAATTAATACAACCATTAGGATCCATCTGTGGAGTACTTTTACTAGTATAGGAGAAAAATATCGATACCTACTAATAATTTCCATGTAGATTTTAGGTTCACTCTTTCGGTTCTTAATTATGTTATAAAGTGGCATCTGAATGGTAAGTAGACCCGCTATTAATAAGGTAGATATAGGTATAGTACCCCACATGATCTTTTGCCACCTTCCTATTTCATCTCTAGCAATGACAGAGGTCATGGGAGGAACTCCCAATTTTTCCCATACGTTTATTCCATTTTCAAGAACAGGTAAACGCTGCCATCCACAGAAATAGAGAATAGGGTCATAAAATTTATCATTAGAAAAAATGTATTTTAAATTATATTTTTCAGGTATAGTTAAAAATTGCTGAAGAGATCCAATCCCTTCTGTTCCCAAAAACTTAGAGTTTTCTAGACGTTCTACAGCTCTAGTCGTGAGTTCTGGTAGTCTTCTAGCAGAATGATAGTTTCCATCTACAGTATAAGCATCTGTTTGTGCTGATAACCATGCCATTTGATCTCCAAATCCTAATGTTAAAAAACGCCAAGCATCGTGACTATCTGCCTTTAAAAAGTTAACGATAGGTAGCATATTAATTGCTGGTGGTTGTCCTGGTCGAAAATACCCTAAATTGAGTGTAAATACGGACGTAAGAATAAATACAGTTACTAGGAAACCTGTAAGAGTACGGTGGTAAATTGTACTGTATTTTCTCCTAATATAAAACCCCAAATCACCTTCAACAAGTCGATACGTAAACTCCCCAAAAATAGGTAAACTCATGATAGATGCCCATAAGGTGAAGCGGTCTAGGGTTAATATGTTGAAAGCATTTTCTCCTAAGATTGCTTCGGCAATAGGGGTTGTACCTCCTGTACCTAGTATAGTCAGTAGTGTAAATGAAATACCATAGAACATATAACGCCTTGTATAATATCTAGAAAATAAATAAGGCCATATAAATAGAAGAGTACCCCAAGGAATTACGAAAAATGCCAGTCCCGATGAGGTTACTTCCAAGAAGTTATCACGAGAACCATGAGGAATTGCTACCTGAGTAATAGGGTTGTTTTTTGTGTTAATCCAATAGGGGAGAATACAAAATATAAAAACTACTAAAGAGCAACCTCCGAAAATAATAATAGGTTTTAAGTTTTTAATAGTAGTATCAAAAAATATTTTAAAGCTGATCTTCTTGTAGTCCCCCACTTCTTCATAGGCAATGTCCATTACTGCCATTCCTAATAAAGGGAAAATAAAAAATACCATTCCAAATATTGGTGTTACATGGTGAGAACTTACCGTAACAGATATTAATGATATCGCAAGTACCAATATACGGGGCTTACGTGTTCGTACCCATAGGTATATTTTAGGAAACGAGTGCATGAGTATAGATACCCCCATAATACTAGGTAACTGACCGAATAAATGTAAGGTCTCAACAAAGGAAGATGAAAATACACACATGAAAGCTGCATAACCAGCCACTTTAGTATTAGATGTAACAAGTAAGGTATATTTATAGACTCCTGTAATAAATAAAATAATACACATGAACGCTACTGTAAACATTCCAAACTTTAGCCCACCTATATAGGAAAATAGACCAATGAGTTGGTGTACAAGAGGGGGGTAACTCGTTACTGTAAAACCTGTGTACCATTCAAAATTCCAAGGTTCGAACCAACTATTAGCATAATGATCAGCAAAGAATAGATGGATAAGGGCATCGTAAGTTTTTTCTAAGGTGAAAAATATTGCAGTACCGTGAAATATAATACCTATTAATAAAGCTAATACTAGATATCTGTTCGTTTTCTTTATGTAAAGTTTATCTACCAATTTGTTTTATATATACGCTTTTACCTCTTTTTCTTTTTGTAAATCTAAATTACATAATTTATATCATATAAGTTTTTTCATTCTTTCTTAAAATTACACTGCACTTTATCTTGTTGTATGTGTTTTTTGTGGATTTTAATGTGTTGAAATTCAGTCTTAAAGTTTATTTTTAGAATTGTTAAAGTGTATTTTAACGTCTTTTTTTGTTATTTTATCTATTTTGATGGTTGGAAAATAGACTTTAGGTTTATTTTTGATGTATAACCGCAATACTAAAACAATAAAAACAATGAAAACAGGAATCATAATACCATGCTTCAATGAGTCAAAACGATTAGATACTAAGTCTTTTACTGAATTTATTATGTCAAACGATAATTACCATTTGTGTTTTGTTAATGATGGTAGTTCAGATGATACATTCGAAGAGCTTAGAAGAATGAAGATTATCTGTGGGGACCGTATAAGTATTTTTAATATGTTGAATAACCGTGGTAAGGCGGCAGCTGTTCAAAATGGTGCTAAATATTTATATAATAGAGAGGATATAAAATATATAGGATTTATGGATGCTGATTTATCTACGAGTTTTAAAGATTTTGATAAACTGGTAACAACTTTAAAAACGAATGATGATTTAGTAATGGTATATGGATCTCGACGAAAAGGGGATCAAGAGAATATTGATCGTAGTTTTTTTAGAGACTTTTTCTCACGTATTATTAAAGTGTTTATATATATGATATTGCGTCTGCCTATAGAAGATACTCAGTGTGGTGCGAAAGTATTTACAAAAGAAAGTGTGCCTATTGCCTATAAAAATAGATTCTTATCAAAATGGTTATTTGATGTTGAGATATTCATTCGATTTAAAAAACATTTTGGTCTTAAAGAAGTTATGAGTAAAATACACGAACAGCCTTTAGAAGAATGGAATGATGTGGATGGTTCTAAATTGGGTATGAAGGATGCTGTAGTGATTCCTTTTAAATTGTTGAGTATTTGGTATTCATATACGTTTACACCAGAGGAATTATCTGAGCAAAATTATACTTCTTTACAGTTCTAAAATAAAGATATATTTGAAGATCTTAAATTCCGAGTATAGAAAATAAATTTCGATACTCGGAATTCAAGGTTTAATAGATGTAGGTTAAGCATCATCAAAGTCAAGTTTTATAACTTGACCTGTTTTTGCGTAACTGATACATGATAGAATTAATCCTTCTTCCTTCTCATCTTCTGTAAGCATCTCATTATCTTTCATATTAACTTCTCCTTCAACGACCCTACAAATACACGAACAACATACACCGCCTTTACAAGAGTACGGAGCATCTATATCTGCTTCAATAGCAGCATCTAATAATGTTTTTTCGGTGCTGACCTCTATGGTTTCTTCTTCATCATCTACAAGGTAAGTTACCTCAACACTACTTTTCTCTTGTTCTGTAATTAATGGTAATTGTTCGTCTTGTTTAGTAGTCGTAAACAATTCGAAATAAATTTGGTCTTGCTTAAAATATTTAGGTAATGATTTGTTTCTTAGTGTATAAATCATCTCCTCAGGACCACATAAATAAACAGAATCGAAATTGAAATCCTTGTATTTCTGATCTAGAATAGTTGTCACTAAGTCTGTATTAATACGCCCTATGTGGTTGCCCTCAGATATCTGTCGGCTATATACCCATTCTATGAAAAGACGACTGTTATAGCTAGATTGTAATCTTCTTAAAACTTGTAAAAACATAGTATCCTCTTCGGTACGATTACCAAAAACTAATACAAATCTACTTTCTGCACTTTGCGTTAGTACTGTTTTTATCATCGATAATACAGGAGTGATTCCACTACCTGAAACGAAAGCCAAATAACTTTTAGGCTCATCAGTGATATTCGATAACAGAAACTTCCCTTCCGGAATACCTACCTCTAG
>CAYYNF010000018.1:12669-19671 GCA_964472695.1 uncultured Flavobacteriaceae bacterium | reverse complement strand
ACATACTACCTGATATTTATACCAATTGAATTATTCGAAAATTGTATCAGGTATATCAAATCCTAAAACAAAAAATCGAAGTAAGACCTTATTAGATCTAAACTTCGATTTATAAATTATATAAAATCATTTACTTTCTGTCCGCTACGTCTCGACTAGACCTCACTTTTACTTGTTATAGGTTCTATCTTTCCACAGAGTAGATACACACTCAACAAAGCCATAATAGCCAATGCCGCACCAATAATAAAAGCTGGAGTGTAATTCCCTCCTCTCGTAAGATAAGGGACTAAATAAGTTAAGCCTGATGCTGTTAATTTAGCAGCTGTTCCTGAATACCCTGCTAATGACCCTACTGACTTTCCACTATAAAAGTCACTAGGTAATGTTTGAACATTACCTATGGCTGTTTGAAATCCAAATAAAATCAATGCCATGATAATTACTGCTGCCGTTGGACCTCCTGGGTTTGACATAGATAATAATCCTCCCAACATGATCACACAACCAATAGTAATTACCATCTTACGAGTCTTATCTACAGTCCATCCTTTTTTAATCCATTGTTGAGCCAATAGTCCTCCGAACCAAGCACCCAACATAGCACCTACATAAGGAACCCAACCGTAAATACCTATAGCCTTTACATCCATAGCATATACTTCATTTAAGTAAATAGGAATCCAAAAAACGAATAACCACCAGATTGGATCAATAGTAGCTGATGCTATAATAACCCCCCAGCTCTGTTTTTTGCTAAGAATACTTTGAGACCCTGCATTTTCCTCTTCTTCAGTAACCTGACGCTGTCCTGAAAGAATATATTTTTTTTCTTCATCAGTGATCCAAGAATGGTATTTTGGTGGAGCCTTTACAATAAACAACCACGGTAGTAACCATAGAAGTCCTGCAACTCCTATTAGTATAAAGATCACTTTCCAAGAAAAATATATCGAAAGAAATGCGATTAATGGTATAGAAATAATTCCACCAATAGCTGCTCCTGAATTGAAAATTCCTTGTGCAAAGGCACGCTCTTTTGTTGGGAACCATTCTGCATTACCCTTAGTTGCCCCAGGCCAGTTTCCTGCTTCTGCAATTCCTAATATCGACCTGAAGAAAGCAAAAGAACCAAACGAATATGCCAAAGCATGTAATGCAGTAGCTATAGACCAAACTCCTATAGAAAGTACAAAACCAAAACGTGTACCTATCCAGTCAAAAATACGTCCAAAAATGGCTTGTCCGAAGGCATATGAAAACACAAAAATAATTGAGATATAAGAATAAATTTCTTTACGCTCGTCACTATTCTTATCTGGATATAATTCATCTGCGATTTCAGGCCATAATACATTCAATGATTGCCTATCAATATAATTGATCACTGTAGCTAGGGCAATAAGACTTACTACCCACCATCTGAGTCCTTTTAGTTTCATAAGTTTCAGTATTTTTTTTAAGGTTTATTTGATGTAGCTATGATTTCCATCGTGATATCTATAAATAATCCAATATACACTATGAAACACCATTACCAACCTTCTAAATATAGGATTTATCCGATGATATGTAAAATATTTTAGATAAAAAAAGCCCGAAAAATTAAATATTTTCGGACTTTTTTTATCTACACAAAAGCCTATGTAGTCACAAATAAATGAAATATTATTACTCTATCTCCACTACTGTAGCATCAAAAGTAGCTGAATTATAAGGGCTAGATACATTATCTGTATCTAATGAGTCACCTGCAGCATAGTCTTCAAAATCATCAGAGAAAACTTCTGTAGTTCCTGAAACATCAGAATAAACAGATAAATCATCAACTAGTACTTTATCTATAGATAATTTAGAATTTGATGCTAAAACAAAAGCTATAGAAGTAACTTCTTCTCCTGGATTCTCATTTTCAGAAGTATATGGTCCGTAAGTAGTTCCAGCAACTACCACACTATAAGTACCCGCACTCGTAGTTGAAGAATTATCCCAAATAATAGAAACATCAACAAACTCATCCATAGTATACGTACCACTTAAATTTGCATCAGTGACAGTACCATTATCTCGTAATGATAAATTCCCTTCATCCATTTTTAGATCGGCAATTACTGAAGATGTAGAGTTACCTGTATTAAATAACCTTACATAAAAACTCTCTGTCTCTAATGATGAATAATTCACTTTTACATCAAGTTTACCTGTAGCTAAACCACTTGGTAACGTATATCGCAACTCACCTGTATCTCCAGCATCTGTATCAGTAATCTGAGCTGCAAAATTATTTTCTTCCTCAGAATCTACAGAACCACCAGAAGCTTCTGTACCTCCTACAGTAGCATCAAAAGTAGCTGAATTATAAGGACTATCTACATTATCCGTATCTAAAGAGTCTCCTATAGAGTAGCCTTCAAAATCATCAGAGAAAACTTCTGCAGTTCCCGAAACATCAGAATAAACAGATAAATCATCAACGAGTACTTTATCTATAGATAATTTAGAATTTGATGCTAAAACAAAGGCTATAGAAGTCACCTCTTCTCCTGGACTTTCATTTTCAGAAGTATAAGGTCCATAAGTAGTTCCTGCAACTACCACACTATAAGTACCTGCACTTGTAGTTGAAGAATTATCCCAAGTAATAGAAACATCAACAAACTCATCGGTAGTATATGTACCACTTAGGTTAGCATCAGTAACAGTGCCATTATCTCGTAACGATAAATTACCTTCATCCATTTTTAGGTCGGCGATTACTGAAGATGTAGAATTGCCTGTATTAAATAACCTTACATAAAAGCTCTCTGTCTCCAATGATGAATAGTTCACCTTAACATCTATCTTTCCAGTAGCTAAACCACTTGGTAACGTGTATCGTAATTCTCCCGTATCACCAGCGTCTGTATCGGTAACAATAGCGTATTTATTACTATCATCAGTATCATCTGTTTCCTCTGTATTAGTCGACACCATAACACCTTCAATAAGTTCTGTAACCACCCCTACTTTTATACCGTCAGCATTATATGCTGTTAAAGTCACCGTATAGTCACCGTCAGCTGAGTAAGTATAATCTGGGGCTTCATCAGTGGAAACAACACTACCATCTCCAAAATCCCACTCATAAGATGCGGCAGCAATAGACTCATTGGTAATACTTAAAGTAGCATCTGTCAACTCATAAGAAAACGCTACCGAAGCCACATAAATTGTTACTGAACTCTCGTCTGTTTCCCCTTCTGCATCAGTAGTAGTAAGATTTACTGTATACACACCGTAGTCTGTGAAATCGAAATCAAAAGCTTCTTCTTCGGAAGTGGTTACCACCTCATCGTCACTATCAAGTATTTCCCAATAAAATGAAGACGCTCCCAATGAATAATTCCTAAAAGTAGCTGTTAAGTCATCTACCTCAGCAGTGAATAAGTTAGAGGTATATACAGGATATACTGTTTGTTCTATATTGGTTGATAACTCCTCTTCGTTACATGAAGTTATCAAGGAAAATGCAAAAGTACCAGTCAGTAAAGCAAGACCTGCTTTAGTCACTAGACTTCTATTTAATTTTGTAATAAGATTCATAGTTAATGTATAATTAAGGTTAAATATAAAGTAAGAAACACATAGCTTTAGATCACTAGAACTATGTGTATCTATTTAAAATTAATCTATAGTAATAGATATATCATCAAGGTAAACTTCCCCTGCATTATCAATCTGATTAAAATAGATCTTAACACGACCTTCAGAACTAGAACTAAATGTTAATGTTTCCTCTACATAAGCACTCGAAGTTCCTGTTGTTTTCACCTCAGCGATAATATTGTCAGGATCTAAAGACTCTTGTTCCGTTGAAGTACTTTCTTTTAGGATAGCTGCTCGAATACCTACGTCAGGTGTACCTGTGATATTTGCATACTGGAAGGTTAATTTATAATCCACCCCAGGAGTTACCTCTATCACCTGTACAGCAACTCTATTTGGCTTACCAGATTCCCATTTTACCGCTATACCTCCATCAGCTACAGAGTTATTTGTAGTCTGAACTCTATTATAACCACCAGTACTGAACCACGAGTTATTGGTTAAGTCAGGAATTATACCTTCATTCTCCAATTTGTACGACCTATCTGATTCCCCATCTGCTCTCCAATCTTCTTTCGAAATATCATTAATTATGTTACCATAATATTTCGTATTTGCAGGATTATCACCTTCATAAGCTTCGAAACTAGCACTTACAATAGTTGGGATTTCAATATCATCAGGATTTAATGCTGTAATATTAAAAGACTCTGTAGTACTCACTGACAACACATTAGTAACCGTTAAAGAGATTGAATAAGTTCTATACTCACTAAACTCAACTTCAATAGTCTCATCTGTTAAAGTATAACCATCAACCAAAGTAACTCCATTAGGTAAAGACCATTGTAATGTATCTGTATCTGGAGTTTCATTCACTAAGGTTTTAGTAAGATAATCCGCACTAGAAGTAAATGATATTGCCGGAGAAGGAGCTGGTAATTCACTTACTACGACATCCTGTGTAACCTCATTAATTTCACCATTATAGTTAATCGCTTGTAACGTTACAGGATAAGTACCACCTAGACCATCTAAGACTGGAAAAATAACTTCTGCATAAGCATCATTACTATCATAGAGATTTCCCTCTTCATCTATACCAAAAGTAACCTCTAAACCTTCAGGAAACACCCAATTCACACCACCATCATTATTACTAGAACTAGTAGCATCTAAGATCTTAACGAAATTTCCTTCGGTATCTTCATAAGTAAATGCTGCCGATGGATCTGCTATATTATCAGCATACTCTGGTGTAATATCTTGTGTAATTTCATCAGAAACACCATTACCATCCTTAGCCTCTAAACTAACCGTATAAGTCGTATCAAAGGCTTCGAAATCTACATACACATCAGCATCTGTAGCTACAGAAGTTTCTCCAGTTAATAAATTTTCAGCAAAAGAAGCTCCTTCTGGCAAAGTCCATAAATAATTTATAGCACTGTTTGACTTATTCAACAATATTTTTGTTCGTGAACTTGTTGACGATTCTCCAACGGCAATTCGTGCTGTTGGAGGTGTTAAGTCCTCTATAGAACCTACATCTGGTAAACTATCATCTTCACATGATGTAAAAAGTGAAGCTCCCAAATAAACAGGTAGAAGACATACTCCTATTTTTATAATTTTATTCATCGCTTATCTTTTTTGATTATTGAAAAATTTGACAATACACTTCACACTCTCCTCCTGTTGTATCGATCTCTCGTTGAGGAATTGGTAAGTAAAGTGCATTTTGAGAGAATGTATATCCTAACGCACTTCCGTAATCAGCTAATGTTATAGCAGCAGAAGCCTCGCCAAATCGGATAAGATCCCACATTCTGTGGTTCTCACCTACTAACTCAATACGTCTTTCATTTAATAGCATTTCCTGAGTTAATGTTTCTGACCCATCAGTAGCTAGGGTTGTTGCTCCTGCTCTTTCTCTAACCATATTATAAAGCGTAATCGCCTCTGTATCGGTAGTATCATTTCCTTCCATGATAGCCTCACACATTAACAAAAGCACATCAGCATACCTTAACACAATCCAATCTCTCCCTGAAGCCTCTGTGGTGTCAATGTTTTTACCCATGTAATAGTCTCCTCTATTTGGTGATAGGTAATAGTTATTAAATTGATAGTCATCATTATCGAAATCATAAGGAATACCATTAGTCAAACCTCTTAATGTCTCTCCTGAATCATAAGTAACTAAACCATCACCATCGGTAGTGGTATTTATTAGGTCAATGAAATCTTGTGTTAAAACCACTCCGTTACCTGTTCCAAATTCAGCCATCTGGAAAGACCATTCTTGTGACTGTCCTTGCACCTGGTCTTCGTATGAAATACTAGAAGTTACCGATGGCGTAGAGCCCTCTTCGTATTTTACAGCAAATAGAATCTCTTCATTGAGTTCATTATCTTCTGCAAAAATATCAGAGTAGTCTTCCTCTAAAGCATATCCGAAAGCATTAGTAACAGGATATAAATTATTTACTAAAGTTGAATATGCTGCACCGTAGTCCTTATTAGGATGTGATAAATACACTTTAGCTAACATCGCATAAGCAGTACCTAAATTTGCTTTATCACTGGTACCATTATCACCTGATGCAATAAAATACTGGATAGACTTATTAAAGTCGTTTACTAAATAATTATACAAGTATTCTTTAGTAGGATTATCATAGTCTAAAGGAAATTGATCTAAGTCATCCTCTGATTCAATAACAGCATCTATATAAGGAACTCTATCAAAAGTACGTACCAAATTAAAATGAGCTAAGGCTCTCATAAAATAAGCTTCTGCTAGAGATTTCATTCCTACTGTAGATCCTAATATGCTATCTTCTGATGCTATTACGTAGTTCGCATTAAGAATTACTGAGTAATTATTTGCCCAATAGAAAGAAGCTTCTCCATAACTAGCACTATTTGTCCAAGATTGCACTAACCCTGGATCTCCATTCCCATTCTCTGAATTCATATTATCAGAACGTAACTCCGTTAATAAAAATTCATTCGCTGGTATTTTTTGATATGCCTGATATGCACCTATAATTAAAGACTGTGCATTATTTGCTTCTGAAAATTGGTACTCATTTGGGCTTTCAAAATCTAATTCACAACTCGAAAATAAAGTCGCCAAACAAGCCGTATATATATATGTTTTTAAATATCTCATTTTTGCGTTTTTTAGAATTGAACATTTAAACCTAACGAAACAGTTCTTGACACTGGTGTACTAGAACGTTGGATACCATAAGTAACAGGAGTGTTAGCATTATCACTTGTCCATGTAGCACTCTCTGGATTAAACCCAACATAATCATCGGCCATGATGTAAAGTAAATTTTCACCACTTAGATACATTCTAAGTTGTTGTAATTTTAATTTACTCACCAAACTATCAGGGAAGTTATA
>CAYYNF010000018.1:0-12569 GCA_964472695.1 uncultured Flavobacteriaceae bacterium | reverse complement strand
TTAACTCTAGTTCATATCCTCTATTTACTACCTCTCCTATATTTTCTAAAGATGTAGCAATTCCATAAGCAGAACCGATAGGTTTATTTAGAATAAGATCATCAGAGGTTCTTTGGAAATAATCAAAAACGACCCCTAGTGTACCATTCCATAATTGTAGATCAAACCCTGGGTTAAATTCAATTAAACGCTCCCAACCTAAATTAGGATTACCAATACTTGTAGCTTTTACCCCTGCATCGTCACCATACGAAACTCCAGCGAAAGTAGGTTGGTATCTATACAATGACTCAAAGATATTTCTGCTGATTTCACGAGAACCTGAAACTCCATAACTTGCTCTAAGCTTAAGATCTGTAACAGCATTACTATTCACTAAGAAACTTTCATTAGACACTCTCCAACCTACAGAAGCTGCAGGAAAGAAACCATACTTTGTATTTTCTCCAAAACGAGAACTTCCGTCAGTACGTGCACTTAAAGAAAGTAAATACCTATCATCATAGCCATAATTTACCCTACCAAACGCTGATACCAAAGACTCTTCTCCTCGTAAAGAAAAAGCATCCGATGTAGGTGCTCCCAATAAAATAACATCTGTAGCATCGTCTACATATTGCCCTGTTTCTACAGCTAGTCTTTTATAATTCCATTTTTCAAAACCAAAACCAGTAACTGCATCAATACTATGCTTTTTTAAATCTCTCTTATACTTTAAAAGTGACTCTGTACCATAATGTAATCGATCATCAAATTGTTCATCTCTTTCGGTTCTTAATTGACCTAACCTATGGTACAAAGTTGAAGTATTTACCGTAGAATTTGTAAATCGAGTATCTGCTAATAAATTTTGTCTGAACTTTAAACCCTTAGCTAATTTTACATCCAAATAAGCATTTGCTCTATAAGAAGTCTGATACTTATATCGATCTCTTTCTAAGGCATTCGCTAAAGGATTAGGGTTATTAGTAGTAAAAATGGCTACATCACCAGAATCGTCATCTGCTAAAATTGGATTACCATCAGCATCTCTTAGGATATTAGCATTAGCCGCATCCTCAAAAAACACATTATTAAACATCGCTTCATAAGCATAATCACCTACCTGAACATCTGGAAAGTCTACTTTGTTTACATAAGGCAATAAATCCTCAGTGATATAAGTTGGTAACCATGGCATCTGACTCAGCTTACTATGAATATCAGAAATTCTTTTCTGTTTAGTGTAAGTACCACTTAAAGAAACTCCTGTTTTTACCTTCCCGTTCTTTGAGGTATTAGAAAGCTTTAAACGAGCATTATATTTTTGAAAATCATCTTCTAAGAAAACACCTTCGTCATGTAAGTATCCTAACGAAGCTACGTACTTTGTTTGTTTTGTACCTCCTGTAGCAGAAAAGGCATGACTAGTAATATTTCCTCCTGGTATGATAACATCTTGCCAATCGGTTTCTCCTCCATTAGCATCAATAATAGCCTGTCCTGCATACCACTCAGAGTACGCACTTTCAATTTGCCCTGCAATTTCAATATCGTTAGCCGAATCCGTTAAACTATTATAGGTGTTATCTAAGAATTGTTTGTGCTCACCCCATGTTTTAGAATAGTTATTGTTACGAGGCACCCATTTTGTACCAAAATAAGTATCATAACTGAAAGAAGTCTTTCCTTCAACACCATCTTTCAATGTTACTAAAATTACCCCATTTGCTCCACGTGAACCATAAATTGCCGTAGAAGAAGCATCTTTTAAAATATCGATAGACTTAATAGTATTAGTATCAATAGTTCCTAAGATATCATTATCCGTTCCCAAAGGAATACCATCTACTACGATTAGAGGATCAGAGTTCCCCGAAATAGAACCCACACCACGAATTTTAATTTCAGTATTTCCCCCTGCTTCGGTATTCGTAGCGGCAATTTGCACCCCTGAAACACGCCCTACCAAAGCCTCATCTACACGAGCTACTGAAGCCTTTTGTAATTTTTTCCCTGAAACTTTAGAAATAGCACTGGTAACGTTTTTAGCCTTTTGTGTACCATAACCTACTACAACTACTTCCTCTAACTTAGTCGTATCGTCTTGAAGTGAAATATTTACTTCTTTTTGACCAACTAGAACTACAGTTTCTGTTTTAAAACCTAAATATTGAAACTCTAGGATATTTCCTTCTTGTACTTGGATACTATAATTTCCATCGAAATCGGTTACCGTACCCGTATCAGTATCTTTTATGATAACACTAACTCCTGCCGCAGGCTCATTATCTAGTGAAGCCATGGTTACGATCCCCGTAACAGTATAGGTTTCTTGTGCAAATAATGACAAACCCATGAAGAATGTCAGTAATGATACTAATCTAGAACTCATAGACCAGCACCTGATTAACTTTCTCATCATATTATTAAGTATTGTTTTAATGTTAATTTTATGAGATATAAACAAATAATAGCAACTAAAATCACAAAAATGATATAGTTATTATTTCTAGAATAATATCATATTCCAGCCTATAATTTAATCAACCAAGAACAGTAAATAGTATCCTGAATAAAGCCTTGATTAGAAATAAATTTCATCTAATTATACTATTTATTATAACGAACCTACAAACACATAATAACTGATTATGAAAAATAATATAGTATTATACTATATATAAATCTTCTCAATACAGTCTCTAATAAGTCTAGGAAAAAATAGTATGTATGCGAAATAGTAATTAATTATTTGTAAATAAAACATTTTGAAGTATAGTATAAACCTAGCTTTCACTGAAGCTATAAACTATAACTTTTAACTAAAGTAATGTTGTTTTATAAAGTCGAATTTATTCCATAAAGTCTTCACGGATAGGACTAAAGACATCAATTAAAACTCCTGATGCTAAACAGATAGCTCCGTGTGGTGCATGTGGTGGTATATAAAAACAATCTCCTGCCTTCAATACTTTTTTTTCACCGTTGATACTAACTTCAAACTCACCGCTTTTTACAAAAGTAACTTGTGAATGATAATGATCGTGAATAGGACCGATTGATCCTTTGTCGAATTTAACGTGCACTAGCATAATCTTGTCATCATATCCCATGATTTGACGCTGTACACCTTCTCCTACTGTTTCCCACTCGATTTGATCACCGAATAGAAATTCAGGACTAGTTCCAAAATTTTTCATTGTATTTAAGTATTAATGTTATATGGTTATCTCGTTTTTTTATGACTAAAAGCACCTTTCCATTCAATGGTTTCACCATTTAATTCGAGATGGTGTTTTTTTGTCGGATTTGAATTATTCAAACATACTATAAAATTATGAATATTTCCGCTCTTAGTTTCAATATTTAAAGCTACATATTCAGTAGAACCTACGTTATATTCAGTAATATTCTTAATTTGAGAATACGCATCAGTAGCACTTTCCGATACTACATCATAGCTACCATGCGTTTCAATAACATTAATAAATGTTGTATTTTGGATGTTTTTCTTTCTTAAAATAAAAGCAGGGTCTCTACGTAAATTAAACTTAGGATCATTTGCTCCTATACGTGTAAATAGAAACTGATCTCCTTTTTGTAAAGCTGATGATAAGGTATAAAACCTATTATGATCACGCCAAGTCACTTGTGTTGTCTGATCGGTATTTAGGTTAGTTTTTGCTTCTAGCCAAAGATGTTGATAGCCATTTGACAGACCTAAAGGTGTCATATTCGATTCTTGTTCATAATCGAAATTAGTATTAATAATTTGGTTATGATAATAGAACGGTAAATCATACTGATGTTTCCTTTCTGCATTAAGCCTGAAAACATCTAATAAAATTGGGTTTTCAAATTCGTCATCTTCAAAAAGAAACATAGTACGCTCCATGGTTGTACCTGGATAAGCATTCTCTTCTTTAGCACTTACTACCTGAAGGTTAGAATTTTCACAATTAAAAAGATACACATCAGAATGATGTTTACTTCCTATGTTATATTGCCCTGAAAAATGAGATACTTCGTCTTGTACCACTGTATTATGAGCAATTGTTTGTTTCGCCCAAGTCTTATTCTCTTTAAGATACCCTCCACCATTCTTCTGCTCAATATTTACAAAACGTGCTAAGCCATAATCTTGTAACACCTCATCAGCACCATTATAATAAGAAAAGGATAATTTATCATAGTGTCCATGACTTAAGCCTTGTGCCGTATTTTTCATGACTAATCCAAATTGTTCATCTTTAGATCGTAAAATGGCCACTGCCCCTTCTGAGCCATCTGAACCATCACGTAATAGTACCGACTTCTTACTAAACTTTTGTGCTTTGTCTTGCTGTAAGGCCAAAGCTACAGCAAGCCCTGTATCATCTAGTAATACTTTATTTTGTTTATTAGCTATCTCTAATAATGAATTATCATTCCCTCCAAAGTGATAAGCGATATCTACAGCTGCTACAAGTTCATGTGAAAGGTAAGACATTCCTTTCTGCCCATCATTAAGTGGAAAGAACTCACCTTTTTCATTAGTTAGATTCAATAAGGCGTAAACCGCTTTTAACAGCACTCCTCCCTTGTAATTCATAATATTCAAATCAGGACGAGCATTTTGTAATGCTTCTGCGAACACCATAAATGGATACATCGCATAACGCTGATAATACGGACCTTCAGTATAATACCCATCAGGAGAAAAAGGCTCATCTAAATTAGCTAAAAAACCTGCTTTACCATCTTTATTTTTTATAAAACCACCATCATTATCTTTAGCATTAGGGTCTAAATTATCAATATTTAAACCTTCTAATGCACGCTCAACAAGCTCGTCATTATTCATAGCCAAACCGATCATCCCTACAGCTACATTACCCCAAGTACTATGGTTGTGTACACGATTAAAAAACTGAGGAGTTTCTATAGAAAGGAAATCAGCATAAGGAATAAACAAGTTTCTCTCTAGGTGTTCACGCTCTTGTTCTGATAAGTAATTATAAATACAATCATAAGCCTGACTTACATATACTAACCAATTAGCATCATTAAGACATTGCCAGAATATTTTACCTCTCGCATAGGAACGCTCTTGTGGATGAAGTGGTAAACTAGGATACATTTCAGCGTAAGCTTTTAGTACATCATGCACATACTTAGCATATTTCTCATCATTGAGAATTTGATACAATGCCCCTGCCTTTTGTAATACGAACCAATTTTTTTTATGACGATCATGTGTATAGCCCCCAGCCATATCTTTTGGGACAGGCACATGAATTCCTGAAGCTATTTCTTGATCTACTTCTTCTTTTACAACAGAAAGACTCTTATCAAACACAGGGATAGACCCTAAGTTTTCACGAATACTTTTTACCCCATCTTGCGTTAAAACTAAACTAGGGTGTTCTTGTGCAGACGTGGCAGTTACAGAGAAAACGGTAACTAAAAATACATGGATGAGTTTAGAGAATTTCTTATTCATTTAGAAGTTAATATTTGGTTTTATTTCAACAAAAATAGAGCACTAAAACATTTTCGTTAAAATACACATATTTTTATGTAAAAAGCAAATTTTGTTCAGTAAAAACAAGAAACACTATAATTTTAATACGATTTACGAATAAGAATTTCACATACACCTGATCTCTTTCTGAAAAAAATTTCTATTAAAAAAATATCCTTTATAGAGTATCATCGGAAAGATCTAATCAAGATATTCACATGAAATTCTTATTCATAACCCGCATTATGTTTTTTTCTATCTATAAATCGAAACCTAAGTCTGTTCTAAAGTACTTATCTTTAAAATCAATTTTACCTACATTCTTATATGAAGTTGCCAGCGCTTCTTTGAAATCTTTTCCAAAAGAAGTAACTGCCAGTACACGCCCTCCATTTGTAAGAATAGTATCCCCATCTAATTTGGTACCTGCTTGAAATACGATAGAGTCTTGAACATCCTGTATACCTGTAATTTCATTTCCTTTCTCATAAGCTTCAGGGTAACCACCCGCTACTGTCATTACAGTTACAGCTGTTCTCTCATCAAGCTCTAAAGTCACTTGATCTAAAGTTTGATTAGCTACATTCTGAAATAGAGCTACTAAGTCATTCTTAACACGTGGTAATACTGCTTCTGTTTCAGGATCCCCCATACGTACATTGTACTCAATTACCTTTGGCTCTCCATCCACTTTTATTAATCCTATAAAAATAAACCCTTTATAATCGATTTCATCTTTTGCTAATCCTGCTACAGTAGGCTTCACAATACGCTCTTCAATTTTACTCATGAAATCAGCATCAGCAAAAGGAACTGGTGAAATAGCTCCCATTCCTCCTGTATTTAATCCTGTATCCCCCTCACCTATACGCTTGTAATCTTTTGCGGTAGGTAATGTCAAATAGTTTTTACCATCAGTAAGCACAAATACACTTAGCTCGATCCCGTCTAAAAACTCTTCAATCACTACTTTAGCACTTGCATCACCAAACTTTTGGTTAGCTAACATTTCTTCTAGTTCTTTCTTAGCTTCGTCAATGTCTTCTAATATTAATACTCCCTTACCAGCTGCTAATCCATCAGCTTTTAACACATAAGGAGGCTTCAACGTATCTAAGAATGCTTTTCCTTCTGTTAAAGTATCTGCAGTAAAGCTTTGGTACGCTGCTGTTGGAATCTGATGTTTATCCATAAACTCCTTAGCATATTCTTTACTTCCTTCAAGTACAGCTCCCTGCTGAGAAGGACCTATTACTGCTACTTTATTTAAAGCTTCATCGTTTTTGAAAAAATCAGCAATACCCTCAACCAAAGGAATTTCTGGACCTACAACAACCATCTCAATAGCATTGGCAACTACAAATTCTTTGATTTCTTTAAAATCTGTAACACCTATATTTACATTTGTAGCAATAGCCGCAGTACCTGCATTACCAGGTGCTACAAATAAATTGTCGCATAATTCACTTTGAGCAATTTTATATGCAAAGGTATGCTCTCTTCCTCCTGAACCAATTATTAAAATATTCATTGTAAAATGACTTTTATATTCTTCGCAAAAATAGACTTTATTTAGAGTTTGTTCAAACCATGTGTAAAGTATTCAGTAAGAATAAGAGAAACCCAACCAATAAATAATTTACACACCCTATCAATTTTAAAACCCTCTAATACTAATTAGATTATTATTTATGACATAGATAAATTAAACTCGTACAATTACTTATATTCTAAAAATCTATTTTCTCAATACGCTTATTAAGAGAATGTAACACTCCTGGAGATAAAGTTTTAACATAATAATCCGTAAGGAAGTGCCTTAACTCATACTTAAGCTCAGGATGACTTTGAGAAATACGTATCATAGTTGTAAATGCCCGAAAACGTGTAGAAGGAATTTTATTAATATCTTCCCATATATCCATACAATGACTAAAAAGATGTCCTTCTTGTTCTTCGTTTAAAGATATTTTATCGAGAATAATTAAAATCTGTCGCTGATGCCCATCATTTTTAGATTCTCCTAAAAAATCAATAAAATCCATTGCAGACGCCTTAATATGCTCATCGTCTTTGCGAGCAATATGACCGAGTAACATTGCAGCACGCCACGATTTTGGATGCTTATGTAACATAGAAGCAGCTACAAGCGACTCTCCTAACTTAATATTAGCCTTTAAGTAGCTAATCATCTCGCTATTTTTACGAAATTTATCAAATATTTCTTCAATATCAGGTTTCATAGATATTCAATATTTCTTTAAAACAGTATAAATTGGAAAATGATCACTGTATCCTCCCTGATACCTACGTCCCACATAGGTACGGTAAGGTTTTCCCTTATAACGCCCCTGTAATTTCTTTAGAAATTTGGGTGCAAAAATCTTAGCATACATAAAACTATGTTTACCTCTTTCTAATTTATGAAAAGAATTACTAAAAATCAATTGATCAAAGAGATTCCAATTACCTTTAAAATAAGTTGTACCACTATCTTTAGTCAATAATTCGTCCATAGGATTATACAAATCAGCCTGAACTAACTTAGAAATACTTATATCATGAGGGTCGTCATTAAAATCCCCCATTACAATGATTTTAGCATGTTCTCCTTCCCTATATTTTATCTGATCTATAATTTCACGATTTTTCCGAGCAGCAGCTATTCTTTTAGATACTGTTATATGCTCTCCTTCGCGTCTAGAAGACCAATGATTTACCAAAATATGAACATTTTCTCCATTCAAAAGCCCTGTTACCCAAAGTATATCACGAGTATAGTCAGGATTACCTTTGTGATTAGTAAGTACAAGTGCTACACTTTGCACATTGGTAACCGTAAAATATTCCTTTGCATATAATAGTGCTACATCAATACCTCGCTCATCAGGAGAGTCGACGTGAGCGATACCATAATTTTTATTTTTAAGGTGTTTTGACATCAATAAGTCTTCCAACACCTTACGATTTTCCACCTCAGCAAGCCCTATAATTACAGGTGCTTTTCGAGTCTCATGGAAACCGATATTAGATAATGTGGTTGCAATCTTAAATAACTTTCTATTATAGCGTTTTACAGTCCATTTCTTTACTGAATTAGGCAGAAATGCATCATCATTAACAAGAGGATCATCATAGGTATCAAAAAGATTTTCAACGTTATAGAATGCAACTGTAAAAAGAGAATTTTCTGATGTTTTTTTATAATACATTTTGATTAAAAATAACAATACTAGTCTATGCAAATTAAGAATTTCAGCTTACTTCAGCCTTTGTTATTGTATATTTGTAAGTATAAAATATTTTTTATGCTAGAAAAGCAAGAAATTGCATATGAAAAAGCGGTTTTGGTAGGGATTGTTACTAAAAACCAAAATCAGGAAAAGTTAAATGAATTCCTAGATGAATTAGCATTTTTAACATACACTGCTGGAGGAGAGGTTTGTAAACGTTTTACACAAAAAATGGACTTTCCTAATCCTAAAACTTTCATAGGAAAAGGAAAAATGGAAGAACTACAGGCTTATGTAGAAACACATAACATCAACACTGTAGTTTTTGATGATGAATTATCTCCTTCTCAACAGAAAAATATAGAAAGATTCCTAAAGGTCAAGATTATTGATCGTACAAACTTGATCTTAGATATTTTTGCACAGCGAGCTCAAACCAGCTACGCCCGTACTCAGGTAGAGTTGGCACAATACCAGTACTTATTACCTCGATTGGCAGGAATGTGGACTCACCTTGAACGCCAAAAAGGAGGTATTGGGATGCGTGGACCTGGAGAGACAGAAATTGAAACCGATCGTCGTATTGTAAGAGACCGGATTTCTTTATTAAAAGATAAGCTCAAAACCATTGATAAGCAAATGGCTACCCAACGTGGTAACCGAGGAAAACTCGTTCGTGTAGCTTTAGTAGGATATACCAATGTAGGGAAGTCAACCTTAATGAATGTCATCTCAAAAAGTAAAGTATTCGCTGAAAACAAATTATTTGCTACACTAGACACAACAGTTCGGAAAGTAGTTATAGGGAACTTACCTTTTTTACTGAGTGATACCGTAGGTTTTATTCGAAAATTACCTACACAATTAGTCGAAAGTTTCAAAAGTACTCTTGATGAAGTTCGTGAAGCTGACCTCCTCTTACATGTTGTAGATATTTCACACCCTCAATTTGAAGATCATATCGAATCAGTCGATAGAATTCTGAAAGAAATTGACTGCCAAGATAAAGAATGTATTATGGTATTCAACAAAATTGACGCCTACAAACATGATACGATTGATGCTGACGATCTCATTACCGAAAAAACTAAAGCACATTTTACGTTAGAGGAATGGCAACGTACTTGGATAAACCGTATTGGAGATAAAGCATTATTTATCTCGGCCGTAGAGAAAGAAAATATGGAAAATTTCAAAAAACGTGTTTATAAAGAAGTGAGAAACATACATGTTACACGCTTCCCTTATAATAATTTCTTATATCCAGAGGCTTATGAAGCATATAATTCACCCGAGGAAGAATAATACTCTCAACTAAAACATCCTAACCTAAAATATTTTATTGAAATAACTACAGACCGACACTTTCAAATCATAGGTCTACAAATGAAACTATACAGCTACTAATGCTAAATAGCGATACTGAAAACTTAACGAAAAACATGAATATTAGTACTATTTTCTTAGATGATAAATTAAGGATTATAAAATACACTTCTTCAACTGAAAAATATTACCCAAACTTGGTTGATAACCAAGGGCAACCTGTCTCTAATTTATCAGGGATTATCCCAGGTGATCAGCTTGCTATGCTGTCGCAAAAAGTTTTAGCAAATGACCTTACCTATCATCAAAATATTCAAAGTATAGAAGGTCATTTACTAGCAATGACTGTTACTTGCTGTGTAGGTCAACATGATCCTAAAGGAATTTTCATTCACTTTACTGATATTGAAAACTTCATTGACAGCGAGAAACAAACTACTTATAAAAATCAAAAATTACGCCTAGCAGCCAATGCTACCAAACTTATATTTTGGGAACACACCAACCTTAACGACCTTAAATTTCACCTATACCAACCCATAATAAATGTAGGCACAAGCACTATCAAAGATACCGCTTCTACTCTTATATCTATTAAAGATTTCGAACAACTTATTGATGCCGATTACCTTACTTTATTCAGGAAGACAATCAAAAACGCACTAAAAAGAAGTGAGCTTTTTGAAATTGAACTGATGCTCGATGTTGAGAACAGTGAAAACTACCAATGGTTTCATATGAGTGGTCAATTACATATCAGTAAGAAAAATTCAAGAAGACTTATAGGTACTTTGCGTAACATCCATAGACGTAAGCTCAGCGAAAGTAATTTGGCAAGGCTCAATGCAGAACTAGAGCACTTTGCCTATCTGGCTTCTCACGATATGAAAGAACCTCTTAAGACAATTCATAGTTTTTCTAAATTGATAAAAGAAGAGTACGAGCATGTACTTGGCGAAGATGGTATACAATATTTAGATATTATTGAAAACGCTTCAGAGCGTATGTTAGAATTAACATCTGATTTACTAGACTTCTCATTACTAAAACATCAAAACCTAAAAATTGAAAAGATAATACTCAGTGAAGTAATACGGGAAATCGAAAATGATTACCATATATTAATCACAGAAAATGAAGCTACTATTAATATTACTTCAGATGGCGAGTTAACTGCTGACTATGTACAATTTAAACAATTATTATCTAGCCTTGTTGAAAATGCTATCAAATACCGTTCAGATGCTGCACCTATTATTAATATCAGCATAAAAACTTTCCCTCAGAAATACAAAGTCATAGTTACTGACAATGGAATAGGTATTGCCGAAGAAGATCAAGAACAGGTTTTTAAAGTCTTTAAACGCTTAGAAAGTATGGAGCCACATGCAACAGGCATTGGATTAGCCAACTGTAAACGTATAGTTGAAAACCATAAAGGCAAAATTGAATTAACTTCCTCGCTAGGGAAAGGAAGTGAGTTTAAAATATGCTTCCCCAAAATACAAATTGAGAAAAATATTGTAACATAAATAATGACATTTATACACTAGACTAACATAAATCTGATCAATACAACTAATAGACACATTCATTAGTTGAAAGACGCCAATATATCACTTAAAAAACTATATACCAAACTACTGATAATTCCAATTGGTCTAAATTTGCTTCAAAAAAATTATGCCAACTTCAGTAGAAAATCCTTCGTCTAAAGAAAAAGTACTCGCAAATTGTGCTCAGTTTATTTATGACATTTGTAATGATCAATTTTCAACATTACCATACCCCGAATATAGCGAAGCTACTATTAGTGCTTTAGAAGTTTTAGCTGCTCCTTCACCTGAAGAAAGTAGAAAACTGAGAGAAAGAAAAATAGCTAAATTACTGAAAGGAATTAATAACAACTCTGACATAAGCTTAACGGGATTTCGAGAAGCTATCCAAAAACTAAATACAAGTGCTATCCCTACTGATGAAATCATACGTGGTTTAATTTCCGTTACTGGAAACTCTTTGGATGAAACTATAGAAAACCCTATTTCAACTACCGAAATAGAATCCAATCTAAATGCTGAAGTACCCAATTGGTCGGCACATGACCCTCTTCCAGACGCAAATCTAGCCCTATCCGAATTACAGGTATCATGTGTACTACCGAATAGAAACAAATTTAGACAGACAGCTTTACATATAATAACATCTATTGTAACTACAGGAATGCTACCTAAGGAAGACATTTATCGAAAATACGGTACAAATGTGACCAAAACCTTAATAGAATTAAAAACCATGGAACTGGAACTAAAATCCCAAAGAGGCCATGAATTAGGAACAGACCTAAGAGCAATGCGAAACTTCATGCGATTTTTACACTCAGATGGTATTGATTCATTGCAAAATACCAAATCTCTGTCAGAACTTCCTTTTCTAAAAGAAAATACACTTGGAGATATATTAACTAACTTACTGAAAGAAGAAGTAGTTAATACCAAACTAGGGGGATATAGAAATATAGGTTTAGG
>CAYYNF010000017.1:0-19927 GCA_964472695.1 uncultured Flavobacteriaceae bacterium | reverse complement strand
TGATATTTGTGCTTTAGTAGGACTTGAAGGTTTTGATATTGGAGATACGGTAGCGGATATCGAGTCGCCAGAGGCTTTACAAACGATTAGTATTGATGAGCCAACGATGAGTATGTTGTTCACAATTAACGATTCACCATTCTTTGGTAAAGATGGAAAGTATGTAACTTCTCGACATATAAAGGAACGTTTAAATAAGGAGTTAGAAAAAAACTTAGCCCTACGTGTAAATGAAACAGATAGTGCTGATAAATTCTTAGTATTCGGACGAGGAGTACTTCACTTATCGGTATTGATTGAGACTATGCGTCGTGAGGGTTACGAGCTACAAATTGGTCAGCCACAGGTAATCATTAAGGAAATTGATGGTCAGAAGTGTGAGCCTGTAGAGGAGTTAACTATTGATTTACCAGAAAATGTATCGGGTAAAGCTGTTGAAATGGTGACCTTACGTAAAGGTGAGTTATTGAGTATGGAAACGAAAGGAGAACGTATGATCTGTCAATTCGTTGTGCCATCAAGAGGAATCATCGGGTTACGTAACCAATTATTAACAGCAACAGCGGGTGAGGCTATTATGAGTCACCGTTTCCTAGAGTACCAACCAATGCGTGGAGGAATTCCTGAGCGTTTGAATGGTTCATTAATCTCTATGGAAAATGGAACAGCAATTCCTTATTCTATCGATAAGTTACAGGAACGTGGTCGTTTCTTTATTGATCCGGGTGAAGATATTTATGAAGGACAGGTAATTGGAGAGAATTCTCGTGGAGATGATATGGTAGTGAATGTTACTAAAACAAAGAAACTTTCTAACGTACGTTCTGCAGGAGCTGATGATAAAGCGAAAATTGTACCGGCAATCAAGTTTTCTTTAGAAGAAGCTTTAGAATTTATTCAGAAAGACGAATATGTAGAGGTAACCCCAAATCATCTGCGTTTACGTAAAGTATTCTTAACAGAAAATGAAAGAAAACGTAATAAAATCGTTTAAGAAGATTGATATAATCATATACTGAGAAAGTATTTTTAATCCTTTAGGTATATGTAGAAAATAACAGCCCCCTTGTTCACAAGGGGGCTGTTATTTTTCCAAAAGTATCCCGACGAGCATCGATGGGTATTTATTGTTTTAGGAGAGGAAAGGACGAAGAGATAGAAAAAAGTTTCTAAATTTCTAAGAAATTCTTTAAAATCACCTCACCTACAGTACTACTTTTTTCGGGGTGAAATTGAAGCCCATAGAAGTTAGCTTTTTGTAAACCTGTAGCGTATTCTATTCCGTAAGTAGTGGTACAAATAGTATCAGCGGTAACTTCAGCATAAAAACTATGCACCAAATAAATAAAATCTTGGTCTTTTACACCGTCAAATAGCGAGGATTTATAATTTGTAATTTGATTCCAACCAATTTGTGGTACTTTAACGGTATTCGTAAAACGCTTTATAGCCACATCAAAAATACCTAAACCTTCTGTATTTCCTTCTTCAGTACTTTTACACATTAATTGCATTCCTAAACAAATTCCTAATACAGGTTGTTTTAAGTGAGGTATAAGCTTATCCAGTCCGCTTTCCTTTAGTTTAGCCATAGCACTACTTGCTTCACCTACTCCAGGGAAAATTACTTTATCTGCTGCTTCAATTTCAGCTGGATTGTCACTCAATATTGCTTCGTAACCTAAACGCTCTATAGCAAATTTGATACTCTGTATATTCCCTGCTCCGTAATTTATAATAACTATTTTCATTTTATAACACTCCCTTAGTACTTGGCAAAAACATTTTGTTAGCATCACGTTTCACAGCCATTTTCATTGCCTTGGCGAAAGCTTTAAAAATACCTTCAATCTTGTGGTGCTCATTATCTCCTTCTGCTTTGATATTTAGATTACATTTTGCTCCATCAGAAAAAGATTTAAACAAATGTAAAAACATCTCGGTAGGCATATCTCCAATTTTTTCACGTTTAAAATCGGCATCCCACACTAACCAAGCACGTCCGCCAAAATCTACAGCACACTGTGCTAAGCAGTCATCCATAGGTAGGCAAAACCCATAGCGTTCAATACCCAATTTATTACCTAAAGCTTTAGCGAACAATTCGCCTAAAGTGATCATTGTATCCTCTATAGTATGATGTTCATCAACCTCAAGGTCTCCATCTACTTTCACAGTTAAATCCATGGCACCATGACGACCAATTTGATCTAACATATGATCAAAGAATTTTAAACCTGTATTAATATCATTCTTTCCAGAACCATCTAAATTCAGCTTGATGTAAATCTTTGTTTCGTTAGTATTTCTAGTAATCTCTGCTACACGATCTTCTAATTTTAAAAACTCGTATATTTCTTTCCAATCTGTAGAAGTTAAAGCAATACAATCGTGAATTTCTTTTTGATCCGCTTCAGTTTCATCAGCACCTAACTCAGGATCTTCGGAAAGGAATATTCCTTTAGCCCCTAAGTTTTTTGCTAATTCCATATCGGTGATACGATCTCCTAAAACGAAAGAATTTTTTAGATCATACTCATCTTCATTAAAATACTCTGTAAGTAAACCTGTACGTGGTTTACGTGTAGGAGCATTTTCATGCGGAAAAGTTTTATCGATATGTACTTTGGTAAAAACCACCCCTTCTTTTTCAAATGCTGAAATTACTTTGTTTTGAGGTGGCCAAAAGGTGTCTTCGGGAAAAGAGTCTGTACCCAAACCATCTTGATTTGTAACCATAACCAATTCGTAGTCCAATTCATTAGCAATCTTTGCCATATATTGAAACACCTTTGGGTAAAATTCTAACTTTTCTAAACTATCCAATTGGTAATCTACTGGAGGTTCTAATACTAGAGTACCATCTCTATCTATAAATAATACTTTTTTCATTCTCAATTCAAAATTAACTAATTGATACCTATTTCATAATAAACTGTAATTGACTAATCATTTTCTCGTTAATAAAGAAAAATGAGCATCTCTATACAGTTTTATAAATAAAATTGATATCACACAAAGTTATATCCTAATTTTTACTTTGAGAAGTCAAAAGTGTTTTTTTATTAAAAAAACATCTGGTTATTTAGCTTATTTTTGCACGACAAAGCACAACATAACACCGTATTATATGTCATCTAATAAGGAATTTATAAAGAACTTATGGCAACTCAATTTAGCCTTAGGTATCGTTAGTACATCGGGGGTATTAGGGAAGTACATAAACCTACCAGTGCCTTTTATAATTTTTATTCGTTGCTTACTAGGGGGACTTGCTTTATTCGCTTATATACGATACAAAAAAATACCTTTAAAAATTCGAACTAAAAGTAAATTATATATCCTTTTAGGAGGTGTTTTTTTAGGAATACACTGGATTACATATTTTTATTCTCTGAAACTCGCTAGTGTTGCTGTAGCTAAATTATCACTGTATACGTTTCCTTTTTTCACCGCCTTATTCAGGCCACTAGTACTAAAAGAAAAGATGGATTTATCAGATATAGGTTTAGGAGGAATTATATTGGTTGGAATCTATTTTATTGCTCCTGACTTCGATATAAACCCAACCGACTTTTACGGAATGCTTTTCGGATTAATATCTGCAATTGTTTACGCTTTCCGAAACATAATTATCGAAAGTAAATCGAAAGACGAAAATCAATCAACAATCATGTTTTACCAATTGACTACTGTTAGCGTTATCTTATGTCCTACAGTAATTAGCACCTCAGTAGACCAAGTAGTAGACTTTTTACCTAGTTTATTACTTCTTGGAATAGGAGTTACTGCTGTAGCTCATACACTTATTATACAAAGTATTAAGTACTTTTCATCAACATCAGCAAGTATTATTAGTTCCATAGAGCCTATTTTTGGTATTTTCTTAGCATGGGTATTTCTAGACGAAATTCCGAACCAAAATACAGTAATAGGAGGTATCATTATTATTAGTGCAACAATACTAGGTAGTTTAAAAATTCATAAAAAACTAAAGCGTAAATAATATCTAATAGCATATTGTTTATAAATGAAAGCCCGTATAAGATTGATTCCTAGTCTTATACGGGCTTTTGTGTACAGTATAAAGTTTCTCATATTGATAATATAAGCTTGTGATAAGGTAACATTATTATAATTCTTTAATCTGGTTAAATCAATAACTTACTATCATGCCCTTTTTACTGAGTTTATCAAGAGGTTTGTTGAATGTCTTGTTTTTCATTCGGTTAGATGTCTTAGGTTAATTAACTTATAGTGATAACGAATACTTTTTAGAAGAAAGATTTCCCTTTTTCTTTGATAGTATCATAGACTCCCAATTACTACTTAAAAATTTAATTTATGAGAAAGATATTTTTACTATTACTTTTTGCAACAAATATCATTAATGCCCAATTAACACATCCAGGAATATCTCATAAAATGTCGGACTTAGAGCGTATGAGAGCTATGGTTGAACTTGGAGAAGAGCCTTGGGCATCAGAATTTAAACATCTTAGTTCTTTAAATTTAGCTTCATGTGATTATGCTATTAAAGGAGATGGAAGGACTGAGTTATTAAAAATGAGGGACTTTGGATCTGATGGTTACGCTGCTTATTACAATGCTTTAATGTGGTTTGTTACAGGTGACGAATGTCATGCAGAAAAGTGTGTGGAAATTTTTAATTCATGGACTAATTTAAGAAGAGTTCCTAATAGCTTTGCACTAACTAATGGTCGTTTTGTTTGGAAAATGTGTGAAGGAGCAGAGATCATTAAGCATACTTATAATGGATGGTCTGTAAAGGATCAGAAAGCATTTGGTGATATGTTAGTGTATCCTGGTTGGTCAGGTACAACAGTGCCAACAGAAGCTATTGCTAGTAGAGATGTTTCTTTTTATTGGAATCTTTATCAAGGAGATCCTACACGTTATGGTAATCAGGGATTGTTTGGTTTTAGATCTTTAATGGCTATGGCTATCTTTTTAGATAATGAAGTTATGTATGATAGAGTAACTCGTTACCTTCAGGGGCTACCACACAGATCAGATGATTTACCTTACCCTTCAGGACCACCTATTGCGAATAATAAGATGCCTTACAATGACTGTGAATATATTGAGGAACGTGTTAGTGCAGGATTAGGTGATACTATTGAAGATTATGGCTATAATGAGGTGATTGGAAATTATATTTGGGAAAATGGACAGTGTCAAGAAGCAGCAAGAGATCAGGTTCACACAGGAGTAGGTTTACATATATTATCCTGCATTGCTGAAATGGCATGGAATCAAGGGGATGATTTATACGGTCATTTAGACAATAGAATTTTAACAGGTTTTGAATATTTTGCACGATATGGTGTTGGTGCAGAACAATATAGTGAGTATGGTTACCCAGACTGGATCCCTACAGTAGCTTCTGGAGAGTTTATCAGTAAATGGGATCGTTCTGGGCGTTCTTTATCTAAAGCAATAAACCCTCATGTTGTATGTGACCAAGAAAGAAATTCACGAGGCAGATATATCACAAATCCTATCTATGAAGTTTTACTGGGGCATTATCAAGATAGGATGCTATTATCAAAAAATGAGTGTCAATGGAGTCTTAACGGGCAGAAAATTTTTAAAAGTGAAGAAGGTATAGAAACAATACACGCTCATACTGAGGCTCATAATGAAGTACATGGGTGGGGTGGTTTAAAGTTTCGAAGAGTAAGTCCAGGAGATCCTATTACTGGTTTTAATAGTGATGGAACACCTATTTTTGAAACACCAGTTTTACCAGCTACAATACAGGCTGAGCATTATGATCATTTTCAACTAAATGGTAATGGACGAACTTATTATGATACAGGTGTAGGTAATAGCAAAAATCATTATAGATCTGATGAAGATGTAGATGTCAGATATTTGAACAATGTTGATGCAGCAGGTGGTTATGTGGTTAGCTGGATTGATGATGGAGAATGGTTGACTTATACAGTTCATATTAAAAATTCTGGATATTATGACTTTTCTGTAAATTATGCCTCAACTACAGGGCAGAATCATATAAGTCTCTATGTATCTGATGAATTAAAAGTTGATGAGGTGAATTTGCCAAATCAACGAGGTCATAGTAATTTCACAAAATACTTGGTGTCAAAAGATCTATTCTTGAAGGCAGGTATGCATTCTATAAAGATTAAATTAACAGGGGGATCAAATTCAATGCACTTTGATGCGTTTACTTTTAGTAATAGTTCAAAAAACCTTGCCTTAGGAAAAGCCTCTAGGCAATCTTCAACTGCTTTCGGAGGTCTGGCTTCAAGAGCTAATGATGGAAATACTGATGGCCGTTATGGAAGTGGGTCTGTAACTCATACTAGTCATACGGATAACCCATGGTGGGAAGTAGATTTAGGAAAAAGTTATGATATTGAGCAAATCAAGCTTTTTAATAGAACTGATTGTTGTACAAGTAGACTAAATAATTATAACATTTACATATACGACAATTCTAGAAAACTAGTAGATCAAATCACCAACCAACAAACCTTTACAGGAAGTAAAATCTTCAATAAAAAAGCAACCGGACGTTATGTACGTGTACAGATATCAGGCAGAGCAACACTCTCATTAGCTGAAGTACAAGTTTTTGGAAAAGAAATTTCTACTGTTTTAGGTAACTTAGCACTTAACAGACAAACTTCCCAATCATCAACAACTCATGGAGGTGTATCATCAAGAGCTGTAGATGCAAATACTAACGGTAGGTATAGTCAGAGATCTGTAACACATACAGGTAGTGGGGGAGATCAGTATCCATGGTGGAAAGTCGATTTAGGAGCTGTGTATGACTTAGAGCAGATCAATATATTTAATAGAACAGATGGTTGTTGTTCAAATAGACTAAAGAGATTTAGAGTACAAGTGTTAGATGCTAATGGTAAATTAATTCATTCCGAATATAGACATGGTAGTTTCAGTAATAGTAAAAGTTTCGATGTATCAGGAATTAAAGGTAGATATGTGAAAATTGAATTGAAGTCAAATACAGATCCATTATCCCTAGCAGAGGTACAAGTAATGGGGTATGGAGCAAATATCCAGTCAAGTGCTAATAGTACTAGAACAGTAAATAGTACTACTTTAACAATATTAGAGTCTATAAAAGATGATACAGTCCAAAACGAAAATACTGTAAGTTTATATCCTATACCTGCTACTGATCAGCTCAATATAATGGATGATGTCTATACTGATGCTATCACTAAGGTAACCATCTTGGATTTTACAGGAGTAGTTGTCGCAATGCATACAAAGGGAACACTTGAACATATTGATGTTAGTAATCTAAAAACGGGAATGTATTTTTTAACTATACAAAAAGCTTCAGGAAATACGATAATTAAATCATTTACAAAAATATAATTCTAGACTAGGCAAATGTATGGAGATTAATCCCGATACGTTTAGCTTATTGAATACCCTCATAAATCAAAGCCCACATAAGATTAACTTTTAATCCTATGTGGGCTTTGGTTTTCAATTGGTATTAGTTTTTTTACTTTCTGAGATTTTGCACACGCTTCAATAAAGATGGATGTGAATAATGGTAAAACTCATAAGCAGGGTGTGGAGTAAGGTTACTTAAGCTATTTTTTGATAGTTTCTTAAGGCTCGTAATCAATGACTCCCCTCCAAAAGTCTCTTTTGCATAATCATCGGCTTGATATTCAAATTTTCTTGAAAGGATATTCATAATAAGTCCTGTAATTTCTGAAATAGGAGTGTATAAAATTCCGAAAGCAATTAGTCCTATATGGAAAGTAGCCTGTTCGACTCCTAGTGCTTGTGAAAAAATATCCTGAGATACAAATAACGATAATAGCCATAATGTAAACCCTGTAAGTAGTACAGAAATACTCAAATTATAGATAATGTGTTTACGCTTGTAGTGACCTACCTCATGAGCAAATACGGCTACAATTTCATCTTCATCAAGATCATTAATAAGTGTATCAAACAGCGTAACACGCTTTTCACTACCAAATCCTGAAAAATAAGCATTTGCTTTAGTACTCCTTTTTGACCCGTCAATTACAAATATTTTGTCCAATTTAAACCCTACTTTATTTCCGTAAGCTTCAATTTTATCTCGAAGACTTCCTGGTTCTAATGGGGTCTGTTTATTAAAAATAGGGACAATCAATTTGGCATAGAACATATTCATAAATACAGAAAAGAAAGTGACCAATGCCCAAGCGTAAATCCAGAAATTTGTACCAGCAATGTCGTAAAACCAAATAATAAGTGCTAGCATTCCTCCTCCTATAATAGTAGTCATTAACCAGCCTTTAACTTTATCGCCAATAAATGTACCTACTGTCATTTTATTAAATCCAAATCGCTCTTCGATTACAAAATTTTTATAATAAGCAAAAGGAGTCGTAATAATATCATTACCAATCATGATGATCCCAAAAAAGATTAACCCCACAATAATAGGGTGCTCACTTATTGATAATGCTATTTCATTTACTTTTTGAAAACCTTCAAAAAAGAAAAAAGCTAATGTTAGTATAATTGAGAAACTCCCCGTTACTAAGCTAAATTTATGATTTACCTTTTTATACTCCATAGATTTTTGATAATCTTCTTCAGGGTAAACATCCTGTAATTCAAATGGAATAGGAGCATCATACTTTTTAGCATTAAGGCTATCAATAATTAAATCAATAAAATAATTGACTACTATAATGGCAATCAATATTGTAAAAACTAAACTTGGGTTCATGTATTATAATATTTTTTTAGAATAATTTATGTATTGTAATAAGGAACTAACTTACACAAGAATAATTAAAGCGTATAGAAAATACAAGAAAATATTTTTGATAATATTCAGTAAATGACAGTAAAAGGAAACTAGAGATATTTTAAAAACCTCTTTGTCTCTTGGCTTCGAAGATCATAATTGATGCTGCTACTGATACATTGAGAGAATCAATTTTACCCGACATAGGGATAATGATATTTTGTGTTGCATTATTACGCCATTCCTCGGTCAATCCATCATGTTCTGTCCCTACTACAATAGCAGTGGGCTGTATGAAATCTTGTTGATAGCACGAAATAGAACTCTGTAGAATAGCGGTGTAGATGTTTACTTGGTGTTCTTTCAGAAAGTGGATAATTTCAGCAGTAGTTCCATAAGCAACTGGAGTGGTAAACACTCCTCCAACACTAGATCTAATAACATTAGGGTTATATAAGTCTGTTTTGGGATTGGCTATAATAAAAGCATCTACACCAGCAGCGTCAGCTGTACGTAATAAGGCTCCTATATTTCCTGGTTTTTCAGGGGCTTCAGCAACTAATATTAAAGGATTTGAGCTATCAAAAGTAAATTTATTTATGTGCAAATCCTTCGTAGTCGCCAAAGCGACAATGCCCTCTGTAGTAGATCTGTAAGCAACTTTTTCATAAACCTCCTTGGTAACCTCTATGTACTTCACATTTTTAAGTAAAGATCCTATAGTATGCTTAAACTGATTTACATTTATAATAGAAAAACACACGTAAATACTTTCAATTTGATACCCTGATTCAATAGCTAGCTTTACCTCTTGAACACCTTCTATTATGAATTGACCTTGTTTTTTTCGTAGCCGAGATTTATCTCTAAGGGCTATTAGGTTCTTGATACTTTTATTTTGTAGACTTTCTATTTTGGTAAACATATCTGCAAATATACAGTTAATATTCTTAAGCCTTCTTAAGTCTTTTTGGGTTTCTGACTCGTTTATTACAATTAGACTATAAAGGCGAAAAATGAATTAAAATACTTTCTATCAGTAAAATAATAATATATTTTTGCGAAAAAATATATTATGAGCACCCAATTTGAACAATATCTATAAGAATTAAACAGATTGAAATCTTCAGAACAAGAAGTATCTGAAACTCAAAGAACGCATGTTCCACCAGAGGAATTAAACAAATTCAAAACCAAATTAGAAAATTTTGTAAATCAAATAGAAGAAGATACAACTCTCAATCTGTAGGCTTCCCCTTTCTAGGACACTTCAAAATTCGACAAATAATTATTATTTAATCTAGATTTGATGGAGAATTTAAATTCTCCATCAAATCTAGGCATATATTCTTTAGGAGATTTATTTCCTAAGGATTTATGAGGGTGATTAAAGTTATAATCTTCCCTCCATGGTCACTTATCTTTTGGAGTTGATAGATGTCTCTAAAATAATAAGCATCTAGTATATCCTCCCTGAAAAATCTATTAAAGCGTTCTATATACCCATTTTGCATAGGTTTTCCTGGTTCTGTGTACTTGATCTCTATAAAGTGCTTTTTGCACCACTTCTTAAATATCTTTGATATAAACTCAGGTCCATTATCACATCTTATATATTTAGGAGTCCCTATCTCTTCTTTGAGGTTTTCTAAAGTCTCAACGACAGCTCTTGCTGGGTAAGAAAGTCCCGCATTTATGACTAAAGCTTCTCTATTACAATCGTCAATTACGTTAAATACACGTAACTTTCTACCATCAGTAAGTGCATCACTCATAAAATCCATGCTCCAACATTCATTAAGTGAAGAGGGACAAACCAAGGGTTGTTTTATACGTTTTATTAAACGCTTCTTGTGCTTACGTCTAAGGCTGAGCTTCATCTCTCGATAAACACGTAATACACGTTTTCTATTCCATTTTAGACCTTCACGACGGATCTTATGATAATATTCATCAAAGCCACGAGTAGGATAAGCCGTAGCCAGTTCTGTAAGTTTCTCTATTACTTGAGTGTCATCTTTCTTACTTTGATAATACCACATCGAGCGTGTAAGACCAACTACTTTACAAGCACGTACAATGGGGACAACATATTCCTTAATTAGATACTTCACGCGAACTATTTTGTCGGAAGGTCTTAGAACTTTTTTGACAATAAGTCTTTTAACATCTTATTATCTAGACTAACATCTGCATACATTTGTTTGAGTCTCAAATTTTCTGATTCTAGATCCTTAAGACGCTTAAGTTCCTGTTTTTCCATACCTCCATACTTTTTACGCCAGTAATAGAATGTACTCTTATCTATACCTAATTCTCTGGAAATGTCTCCAACAGACCTTCCTTGTTCATTTTCCTTCAGAGCTTCGATTATCTGACTCTCGCTAAACTTACTACTTTCCATAATAACAGTTTCAATTTAAAGTTAATAAATTCGAATTTAAAACTGTCCTATTTTTTGGGAAGCCTACAAATCCTCTAGAAAAGTATAAACTATACGAACAATATAGTTCGGATTTTTACCCTTATGGAGTAAAAGTAAATAATAAGGCTGTAATGAGTGCTTTGGAAGGGGTTTATGAACGTGTGGACAAGCTCAAAGAATACTTGAAAGTAAAAAAGTAAGTTGTTCAGGTATAGAGAAAGAATCAATAAAAGATCATATAGATGGTTTAAACCTAGAAATAAAAGCCTTAGAAGTAGAAATTTCTATAGACAACTCCCAAACTGCTGAACCTGAAAAATCTAAAACATCTAGAGTAACAAAGTTTCGCAAGCTATGGAAGAGAACAGGTAATAATGCTAATGTGTCAGGGGCTCAGGAAAGAACTATTTCACGTTCAGCATCGGGAGATCATTCAGCAGCATTGGCAGCTAGCCCTAGTAGTAACCAATCTACTGCTCGTCGAAACACTGAAGCAGCTAGCCTTCGTAGTAGGGTAGTTAAACCTAAAAGTCCTAGTAGAAAACGTTAAGAAGTTCAACTTAAACTTTTAAATAAAACCCAATTAAAACAATTGATATCCCTTAATTTTAGTTTTTAAAATTAAGGGATAATCATTACAAAAGTTTATCAAGATCACTCTCGTAGTACCGTTTTATTTGGAAATGAGTTTTCTATACCAATTTGCTGATTGTCTGTTTTGTGCAAGTAAGTAGAAATATATTTAACTAGCATTGCTTGAGCGCTGTTTCTTACGCTGAGTTAGATTATTAAAAAATCTGAAAGCTATTAAATACGTAACTACTACACTATAAGATACTATGGTTCCTATACCAATACCATATTTAGGGTATGTAAAAGATACTGATAAAGCATATAGTATAAGTGAAAATGTTCCTGTAGGCACATTTTTGATGATACTATGTACATGTTCTTTGGAATAGGTGTAATGTATAATTAATAGCAGAGGGAATAGTGTTGTGGGAAACGCTGAAATCAGCCCAGCCCATTTAGCTCCTACACTGTTCGCTATACCTGTAAGTCCTAATATAATTGTAGCGGCAAGACCTCCTCTTATTGCCATTTGCAATAGGGTTGGTTTCGATTTTTTAGTAACTTGTATATTATCTATTCTTTTGAAAAGATGTGCAAATAGTAATACAATGAAAATCGAAAAACCTACTGAAAGGTAAGTAGGCATATTAGACAAAAACTGTAGACCATATATACTTATAAGAAAAGTAATAATACCGATGACAGATGATTGTAATATAACAAAGCGTTTCACACGTAGGGATACCTGATAATAAACATACAGAAAGACCAAACAAGCACTAGTTCCAAAAATATTAAATAACGCACTCTCTCCCGCAAATTCAGGTCCTATCTCTAAACCAAAAAAGAATAAGCTGATAGCCGAACCTGTAGGACATCCCGAAAGAATCCCCGCAAGCTTGGGACTTACATTTTCAGCAATAAAGGATAAACCAATAACAACACCAATCGATATAATAAGTTTTATAATGAAAATCTGCTCCATAGTCTTTTACTCTATACTAAATTTTATCTTGATGTAGTTTATGTTGATTTAAGGTTAAAATACTGGTTTTTAGGGTGTTTTATCTTTTTGTGCAAAATAAATTTTATAAGAAAAAAACAATTCAATTTATTTATATGATATATAATAATTGAATAGGTGTAAATATGTTCATATTAACTAGATGCATAGGTGTATATCGTTATTATTTTACAAAATCGTATTTCGATTGAATAATAGAAAAATTATAGTTTCATTAGTAAATGTAACAAGGTGTACTATTATTTTGAGGTGCAAATATCAAACAAATAAATCACTTTTATTAAGTAATTCAGCTAAATACCCCTAGGAATCAGCTAGAGTTCGTTCTTTATACTAATTGAAAAATATTATGATGCTTAGATTCAACTTATTCATTACGACAAACAATATTTCAATGGGTATTATTAGGGAAAGAATATTGACTTAAACACCTGTTAACAAATTAAGGATTGCAAATAGTTCTCAAACCTAAATTTTGAAATATACCTGACTTTCTTTCATAAGAATAGAGACTGACTGAAAACATTATAGTATTCACATAAAACGAGTAAATAAAGTAATGACAACATTATTTTTTACATGAAATTGCGTTTCTAAAATTCTATTTTATATGCCAGCAATACAAAGACCCCAAGGTTCAGATAAATCACTTTTGTATAGTGATGTTACTTTATCAATACTTAGAGCTAACTCTAAGTTAGATGTAATAAAGATACTCGAAGATAAATTGAATAAAATATTTTCTGATATAGAAAACAATAGTATCGATATTAATACACAAAAGAAGCAATATAAAGATATAGTCGAATTTATTGAAACTATTGAAAAAAGTAACCTTTTAGAAAGAGATGTAGAAGGCTTACAACTGCTTAATCAATTCAAAAGTGTAGCACAACATAAAATTGCTGAAATATTAAAAAAACAAACCCGTGATACTAGTATAAGTATGCTAGTACCAACGATCAGTAGTACTTCACCTGATGAAAACAGTGAATTTAGCCTAATAACTTCTACAACAGTCCTTCTTAGAGGTGGATATGCTAATATCCTAACACAAGATATGGAGGATGTTATTAACAGTACTAAAGCGTGTAGAAAAAATCCAAATACAGAAACACTAACAGAGGTTATTAATGCGAATTTAGAATGGATTGAATCGTTAGAAATCCCATTCACTCAATCTTCGAACATCAAAAATATAATCAATGAGGTTTTAAAAGATACTGAAATACTGAATAAGATTTTACGAGAAAATGCTAGAAACCGTAGTGAAAGAGAAGTCGCTGATAAATTTGAAGAAAAAATAGCCCTAGCTCAACTGAAACACAGTTTAAAAGATAAATATGTAAAAAGTAGAACTCTTGAGCAAAGTAATTCGCACCAAAGAACAAAAAGTATGTCTCTTTAAAAAGAGTTATAATATCTCATTTTAGGTGTTAAAAAAAGAAATTACTTGAAAGGTGCGTTTCCTAATCTATATTTCTGAAAGACGCACCTTTCTTTTATGAGCGTATGGTAACCTGTACGTCATTTTGAGTAAACTACTTGAAATATTTAACACACTATAAGCTTATTGGTTAAAAAAAAGATCGTAAGACTTATTATGTGTACTTTTGCCAATATGGAAAGTATTTATTTTGATAATGCCGCTACCACTCCTTTACGAAAAGAAGTGATAAATGTACTAACACAAAACCTAGCACTAGAATATGCTAATGCTTCAGCAACCTATGCTATAGGTAGAAATGTAAAATCAACGCTTGAAAAATCAAGACGCAGTATTGCTAAAATGCTGAATGTACAGGCCTCTGAGATTGTGTTTACCTCAGGGGGTACCGAAGCTAATAACTTCATATTGCAATCAGCTATAGAAAGCCTACAGGTTAAACATTTCATTAGCACCCGTATTGAACACAATGCTGTACGACAAACCATAGATGCACTGGTACAAAAAAAGAATATTAAGGTATCATATATTGATATCAATAGCAAAGGAAGTATTGATCTGGAACAATTAGAAGAGATACTATCTAAAAGCACTCAAGACCATTCGACTTTGGTTTCACTAATGCATGTGAATAATGAAATAGGGACAATACTTGATATTGATAGTGTAGGAGCTCTTTGTGAAACTTACAAGGCGTGGTTTCACTCTGATACAGTACAATCGATTGGTAGTATTCCTATAGACTTAAAAAAATCCAAAGTACATTTTGCGAGTGCAAGTGCTCATAAGTTTTATGGCCCTAAAGGAATTGGTTTTGCCGTAATCTCAAAAGAGAGTAAATTACAAAACTTTATGTACGGAGGTGTACAAGAACGTGGTTTGCGACCTGGAACAGAACCTGTTTACCTGATAAAGGCCATGGATACAGCACTTACACTTTGTTATGAACATCTAGAAACTGAACAAAATCATATAAGGGATATTAAGCAATACTGTATAGCGAGCATTAAAGAACATTTACCTGAAATTGGTTTTAATGGAAACTCAGAAACCTCAGCTAATAAGGCTTCTTTATTGAATATTAACCTACCAATAAACGCTGAAGAAGCTAACAAACTTCTGTTTAAATTAGATCTTAACGGAGTATATTGTTCTAGAGGAAGTGCTTGTCATAGCGGAAGTAATATGGCATCACACGTACTGAGTGCTTTCCTCCCTGAAAAGGAACTTAATAAAACTTCACTACGAATATCATTTTCCATTTTTAATACAAAACCTGAAATAGATACATTTATAGAGCGTCTAAAAAATTGTATTAAGGATTTCTAAAAACTTAAAAAGCTTGTACGTATCAGTACAAGCTTTTTTTATAACAAATAAGAATAGGTGTAGTTTACCAAACATAACGCACTCCTAATGCCAAACCTATATTAAGTTCACTATTCCCTATAAGGTCAATCATTGGACGAGTATCTAAAGAAACAAGTAAAGGAATACCTTGTTTATCCAAATCATATTCTATCCCCAGCTGTGCACCTGCACTCACGGTAAATTGATTACTCCCCGATTCATAGGACTTCACTCCTGTAGCCCCACCTACACCTGCAAACCAAAATACCTCATTCTCATAGACACTCCAATTCCATTGGTGAATCGCTGCTACATAAGTATTGTTAAAACCATCATGACGACTTATCCCTAAATCAACTTCCCAGCGAGTAATATCAGAAATTGCTTTTTGGTAAGAAATTTCAGCATTATTACTATTTCCTGTACCTCCAAGGCGCAATCCTATAGCATTAGGATAGTTTTGACTATATGCTAAATGAGAAAAAAACAAACTACATAGGACAATTAAAAAACGCTTCATATTCTTGTATTTTATAATGGTATTTCTTTATTGAAACCCCCTGTTAACACCGCTAAGTTAACTAAATTAGTTATACTGTTGAGAAAACAGCATGATTTTGACTAGTTCAAGTACTTAACATATGAAATACCTGTTTTTACCTTTTAACTTAACACCTCATAAATAACAGTAAGCCTTTTAGGTTTGATTGTTAAACAACTCAAAAAACTACTTTTGGATTCAATGAATAAATGCATCTTTTTAGAGGGTGGAATAAAGTTATACCCTAATGAAAAAATAAGTAGTACACAGATTATATAAAGATACCTTATCAGACAATTTTTATAAAGTACAAAAAAAGCAGATTTTTCGAATTTTGACGAATCTTAAACCTGTTTATAATACGATCAACTATGCCTGTATCTATTGCTATGGATTTTTATATTTAAAGAGAAAATCCTTAGTATGGATCGTATAGAGTGGAACTTTGGAAAAATTCAGATCAATATCTTGAGTGTATTTGTTTAGATAGGTATAAGGTTAATTCGTTGTTTTAGAATAATAAAGAGTACAGGAATAGTTATGAGTTCATAGTAAAATCTTGAACTAAACGATCCGTTTTATATTAACTTCTGTATATTCGCATCAAAAAAACATATGGTAACGCATAATATTCCTGAAAAAGATTATCTAGCCTTTTTAGAGTCTGCAAAAAAAGAATATATAAAAGAACACGAGCAACAATTAGGTAAAGATGGTGTTGCTAAAATTCAACGTTTTTATGAAGCTTTATCAAATAAGCAAAGACTATCAGCTACACAAAGGGAATTTTCTTCAATTAGTGAGACTGCATCATCTGAGTGTATTGAAGATGAAAAAAGAGCACTTAGAGAAGAGGTAGAGAATGGAGTACATGATTTTAAAACTCCTACTTATGTAATGGAGGCCAGAAAAAAAGAAGAGGAGTTACATGATTTTCTTGAAAATATAGCTCAAGATAACACAGGTAACTATAATTTTCATGATGATAAAGCTTTAGAAGATAAACACAAAGATATTATTAATAGATTGCGTAAGAATACGTTATTGAAAGGTGCAGCATTTGCTGTATCCGCTGCTGCTTTTGGGGTTATATTGTTTTATGCTTTTCCTATTGTATCTATTTCGATAGCATTAATAGCAGTTATGGCAGCTGCAACTCCCACAGCTATGTATTATTTCAATAAGGAATATCAATCAGAGAAAAGATTACTTTCAGAGAAAGTTGATACATATAAAGCTGTAAGAGAGAAAGCTACTTTATTAAAAGAGCTAGATTCGAAAACACAGAGTGATCCTCTAGGTGTTCTAAAAGATCATGCAAAAGAAAGGTTAGTAAGAGCTGAAAAAGAGCTTACACAAGCTGAGAAAGTACTTAGTGACAGCCCTGAAAAATCTTTAAAAGAAGCTAAACGGGCGATATTAGGAAAAGTGCAGAAGAAGGCATTAGGGGCTTTAGTGCAAAGAAGAGCTAAATCAGTTACTATGTAATTTAGCCTCCTGCAAAAGGTGGGAGTAATGCAATTTCATCGTTTTTATAAATCATTTGGTTTTTATGAGTTAAACTTTGATTTACTGCAATACGGTACTTTTTATTATTTAATATAGGGTACCTATGAGTAAGTAATTTTTTAAGCTCTTTTATCTCAATAGGTGCTGTTATAGTTAGTATTTCATAATCTTTATGAACTACTTCGGCAATCATTCCGAAATAATATAGTTTTACTTCCATTTTTATAAGTCTTTTGGGGTGTTGATGTTTTTAAAATCATTTTCTAGTTCAGAGGGTACTTCTACAGAAAGGGTGTCAAGCCTATCTAAGAGTTCCATCATTTTTAGTTTGTTCATTTTTAGTGATTTTTCCACTGTTCTTAAGCACGAAGAGTGATATATTCCCACAAGGGGCATTTTGTATTCGTTTACTACAGGAACCAACACTTGCTGTTTTTCGTATTGCTGTGCTAGTAACCAGCCAATACTTTTTGAAGTAATCATAGGGATGTCACAACTAAGAATAAGGGAGTATTCAGATTTATTATGAAGTAGGGCAGTGTATATGCCTCCCAAAGGACCTTTATTAGGATCTCTATCTTTGATACATTTTAATCCCATAGAATGGTGTATGCTATGATCACTTATTATACACACACCTTGGCTATAAGGGGTTACCGCTTCAGTAATATGTTTAATGAAGGTTTTCCCATTCAGTACGTAGGTTGCTTTATCACATCCCATTCTTAGGCTTTGTCCTCCAGCAAGAATATAGGTGTTCATTAAATTTATTTTACGGCAATAGCAGAAATTTCGATATTGACATTTTTAGGTAGTGTTTTTACAGCTACTGTTTCACGAGCAGGGGCTTCTTCAAAGTCAAAGTAATTAGCATATATAGCATTGATTTTAGAGAAATTATCCATGTTAGATATGAATATAGAGGTTTTAACCACTTGATATTTCGTAAAACCAGCAGCTTGGATCACAGCATTCAGGTTATCGAGCACACGTTGAGTTTCAGTTTCAATATCTCCTGTGATTAATTCGTTAGTAGTAGGGTCTATGGCAATTTGTCCTGATATGTACAAAGTGTTATTGACTTCAATAGCTTGGTTGTATGGACCTAGTGGTGCAGGAGCATTAGGGGTTTCTATTACTTTTTTCATATATACTTACTTTTTAATAAGGATAAATCGTTTTTTATCTATTTTTATTTTAAAATTTTTATTAAGGTACTTAAAGTTTTTACGATCTAAGATATTTTCTTGCTGAGCAATCCAATTTTCACTTACGATAGTTTTATCAAAATTAGCATCAATAATTGTTGCGTCTTTTAATATGATCTTATTCAGGTCACAGTTACTAAAATCTACTTTACTAAGGTTGGCTTCTGTGAAGTTTACTGTATTGAGCTCACTGCCTTCGAAGCTAGCTCCTTTTAGGTTTGCTTTGCTAAAATCACAGTTAATAATGTCAGAGTGATGAAAGTTTACTTTTTTAAGACTACTTTCACTCATATCACCAAATGTAAAACTAGACTTTGTAAAGTTACTACCATCTAGATTAGCCTTTTTCAGATGAATATGGTTCAGGTTAAGTCCTGTCATAATAGCATTGTTCATCTCGGCATAATCAAAGTTGAGTTCCGAGAGTAGTGAGCTACGTGTGTTGTTGTCGAGAATAACACCTAAATCCAAATTACTTTCCAGAAGAGAAAGCAAAAGGTAACCACGTTCAGGGCTTAATGGTTTTTCGATAAGTTTATCATTTTCGAGATACTTATAAGGTTTTAAGATTTTACTAAGGGCAACAAGTCTATGACTATTAACTCTTGAAATATGCCCGTGGTTACGATAGCCCTCTGCGGTAACTTCTTTGATCATATCGTCTAGTACTCCTGTCATATAACTGCGTCTATCAGCCTCTTGAAGGTAGGTCTGTTGCTCTAATCGATTGTTTTGAGTTTCAATCAAATGGTTTTGATTACGCATATAGTAAATCTGAAGAATTAGTAATAGAGCAGGAAGTAATGAGGTAATTAGTAGAAATGTACCGATACGAGTTACTCTAAAAAATATAGCAGTAAGTAATTCGGAAAGGGTATTTTTGGTAACGGTTTTTTTATCTCCTATTTCATCAAATAGATCAATAATAGCAAACTTTAGCTTTTTCCCCATGAATAGGTTCGTCAGCTTATTAGCCCATTTCATACGACGTTCCCATTGAGGTTTGTTAGCTTCTTCGATCTCTTTTATTTTTGTTTTTATATTTTCATTTTCATGTTTAAA